>JBQCFB010000430.1:0-3309 GCA_051959715.1 Pseudolabrys sp. | reverse complement strand
TGCCGCGCCGTGGCGACGCCGGTGCGCGGCTCGGGCGTGCGATAGAAGGCGGCGCTCTGGTGCGGGTTCTCGCCGTAGCGCAGCGACTGGATGAGCCTGCCGCCGATAGCGCGATAGTCCGGCGCATCGGTCTTGAGCGTGTCGGCAAACCAGTTGGAGATCGCCGCGTCGTACGCCGCGGTGCGGGCATAGGCCTTGGCGGCGAGCCGCGTGCGCAACTCAAGCGACGTCATGCCGGCGTGCGCGGCGAGCTCGACAATCACCTTGGCGTAGTCTTCCGGCTCGACCACCACGGTGACGTCGTGATGGTTCTTGGCCGCAGCGCGGATCATGGCCGGCCCGCCAATGTCGATGTTCTCGATGCAGTCGTCGTAAGCCGCGCCCTTCGCGACCGTTGCCTCGAATGGGTAGAGATTCACGACCAGGAGATCGATCGGCTTGATGCCGTGCGCGGCCATCGCGCCGGCGTGTTCCTTGTTGTCGCGGATCGCGAGCAAGCCGCCGTGCACTTTCGGATGCAGCGTCTTGACCCGGCCATCCATCATCTCGGGAAAGCCGGTGAGGTCGGAGACGTCCGCGACCTTGAGCCCGGCGTCTTTCAGCGCCTTGGCGGTGCCGCCGGTCGAGACCAGATCGACGC
Organism: Pseudolabrys sp.; assembly: GCA_051959715.1. Classification (GTDB taxonomy): domain Bacteria; phylum Pseudomonadota; class Alphaproteobacteria; order Rhizobiales; family Xanthobacteraceae; genus Pseudolabrys. Next base: position 2,669 of record JBQCFB010000430.1, on the reverse strand, counting down.
CGAAGCCGGCGAGCGCAGTGGCGAATTCGATGAGGCCGGTCTTGTCGGAAACCGACAACAGCGCGCGGGTGATACGGCGGGGATGGCTGGTCATGCGGCGACGCCCTTTTACAACGCGCCGGTAGCACAAAACGCCGCCGCCTCAAATGCGGCGGATCACTTGCCCAACGGCAATTCCGGCTCGTCGATCCGGTCCGGCCGGGCGCCGGGCGTCGCCGGCGGCGTGTGCCGGAAGCTCCAGCGTACCGCGGGCGCCGTTCGGGCATTGCCGTAGACGACGATCTGCACCGTGCGGCGCGGCCCCTCGCTCGCCGACAGGTAGACGCTTTCCTCGATCTGCACCGACTCCGCCAGGGTCGCGAAGGTCCACACTTCCTTGTCCGGCATCAGCAGGATCACGCCGCGTCCGTCCGACAGGCGACTCGCCTTGATCGAAGGATGCAGGTGGAAGCGCACGGCGTAATCGTCCGGCGTCGTGCCGGCGGGCTCGTTGCCTTCGGCGTCGCTGAAGCTGTCCTCGCCGTCCAGCGCCCGGCCGTCGGCGGCGAGCCTTACCGTGCGGTGATGGACGATGGCGAATTCCGTGGCATAGCCATCATGCGAGGCTTGCAGCGTGATGGTCCCGTCCTGCTCGTCACGCGCGGTATGAACCGTGCGTGGCCCCGCAACGATCGGGATGCCGCCAAGCAACTTGCGGAAGGATGCACTTTCGACGAAGCGGCTGGACGAGTGCTCGTGCACTGTCACGGTCGAGTGCGCGGGCGTCGCACGCGCGACCTGCCGCCAGGTCTCGCGGTTGACTGCCGGCAAGCCGCAATTGACCACCAGCCGGTGCTGCTTCCATGACAATTCGAACGACAGGCAGCCGGCGTGCGCTTCCTGGCTCACCGCGACCGGCGGCGGCCGTCCGGTGTCCATGATCAGCGCAGTCTGCGCCGCTTCCAAGCGCTGGTAGCCGGAATGAGGCGCATTCGACAAAGGTGACCCACGCGCGTCGTCATAGGCAAGCACGGTGGCGAGCAGGTCGACCGGCGTGGGCCCCATGCCGTTGAATTGCGCAAAATTGCCGTCCGCGTGACGGAAGAACCGCAGCATCGGCATCATGCGGTCGATGGCGTTGTTGATCGCCTGCGGCGGTTGCAGATTGCGCGCCGAGAACAACTGCCGCAGCGGCAGGAGGTCGGCGAGAATCTCGATGAGCGTGCCGGGATTGCGGCTGATGTGGCCGCCATCGGGCAGGATCTGCGCGCGCAATTCCTCGATCAGCTTGCGCGCATTGCCGCGCAGCGCGCCGGCCTGCCCTTGCATGCAGAGGCTCGCATAATTGAGCGCCATCAGCGCCTGTAGCCGCGGCAGGCCTTCGCGCGAATGGCGCAACGTGCGGCGCAGATAGCGCACCTGTCGCGACAGGCTGCGGATGAAGCGGCGATAGAAGCGGGCATCAGCGTCCTGGAGCACGAATGGCGCCTGGCTCAGCCAGCACAGGATGCGGCGGGCCAGAATGTCGTTGCGCCAGCCGAGCGGATGCCATTTGCCCTGAATGCTGATCCAGTCGTCGATCAGCGCGCGCGCATTGGCGCGGGTGATCGCGGAGTCCGCCGCGCGCAGATGCCGCAGCCACTGGAAGCTCAAAAGCATGACCGCCCATTCGTCGGATGGCGGCGTCATCTCGAAGGGCGAGCGGCGATCGCAGATCACCACCTTGCCGGCGAAGGCGAAGCGGCCCGCATAGATTTCGCTGGCGCGGGTAGCGTCCGCGGTGCGCAGATCCTGCGGTGCGATCAAGAGGCGGTCGGTCTTGCCGGAGCCGTAGCGCCAGCGCAGCAGCGGATGTGTGGCGACACGCGCGAGCAGGCTGCGGAAGGCGCGGCGCCCGATCAACGCGGAGAGCCCAAGCCGCTCCGCCACCGTGACCCGCATCATGAGATTGTCCGTCCCCCGCGCGTGGGCGCACGATTCGCGTGCACGATTACGATAGCGAAGGCGCGTTCAAGGACCAAATCACGCGACCGTGCCGATACTTACGCAGTCCGCACCAGCCGTGCACCGTAGAAGCCGTCCATGCCTCCGAGGTGCAGATCGGCATCGGGCAGCATTTGCGGCAGCGTGCGCAGGTCGCCGTCGGCGTTGAGAAATTCGGCATGGCCGAAGACGTCGGCGGCGCCAAGCGGCAGCCGCCGGACTTGCGGATTGCGGGCCAGCAGCGCGGCGACCTGGGCCTCGCCCTCCTCGGGCTCGAGCGAGCAGACGCAATAGACGATCCGGCCGCCCGGCTTCACGAGGGTCACGGCGCGGTCGAGCAGCCGCTGCTGCAACGAGGTGAGCTGCGTCAGGTCGGCCTCGCCCTTGAGCCAGGGGACGTCGGGATGGCGGCGAATGGTGCCGGTGGCCGAGCACGGAGCATCGACGAGCACGGCGTCGAACGGCCCGCCTTGCCATTCCAGCGCGTCGGCGACATGCGTCTCGGCGGCGAGGCCGAGTCGTTCGAGATTTTCCTTCAGCCGCGCGATGCGCGCCGGCGAGCGATCGAGTGCGGTGACCTGCGCGCCGGCGGCGCAGAGCTGCGCCGTCTTGCCGCCCGGCGCGGCGCAGAGATCGGCGACCGACAGTCCGCGCACGTCGCCGAGCAGGTGCGCCGGGAGCGAGGCGGCGGCGTCCTGCACCCACCA
>JBQCFB010000429.1:0-2700 GCA_051959715.1 Pseudolabrys sp. | reverse complement strand
TGGGCAGCGTGCGGAACAGGCTCGGCGATTGCCGACATCTTTGAGTCGCCCCGGAGAAAAGGATGCCCCTCTTAGCGGGGTTCGGAGGATGGGGCTACTGCGGCGGGCGCAGGGCTGGTGCGCCCCCGCCCGCCCGTTTTGCGGGGAATAAGCTCAGAACCTGATCGCCGTCGGGTGCAGGATCTTGGCCTGGCGGGCCTCGGCGATCGACAAGGCACCGATCTGGCCGAGCGAGGCGCGCAGTTCCTGGATGTAGAGGTCGATGAGCTGGTCCGGCCCCTCGTCGCCGAGCGCGCCGACCGCCCACAGGAACGACTTGCCGGCAAAGGCCGCATGGGCGCCGAGCGCCAGCGCCCGCATAACGTCCTGGCCCGAGCGCACGCCCGAGTCGATCAGGATCGTCGCCCTGTTGCCGACCGCCGCGACGATCGCCGGCAGCACGTCGATCGACGGCACCACCGCCTCGATCTGGCGGCCGCCATGGTTCGAAATCCAGATGCCGTCAACGCCGATCCCCACCGCCTTCTCGGCGTCCTCCGGATGCAGGATGCCCTTGAGCGTCATCGGCCCCTGCCAGGCATCGCGATAGCGCTTGATCTCTTCCCAGTTGAAGGCGCCGCCCATGCGCGCACGGGCGAAGGCGATGACCTCGTTGGTGCTGGCGCCGGGGCGCGCATATTCGCTGATCGTCGCGAAGCGCGGATAGCCATTGCGCAGGAGCGCGAGCAGCCAGCGCGGGCGGATCAGCATCTCCCAGATCATGCGCGCGTTGGGGCGGAACTCGTGCGCAAGACCCGCATACGTTTCGCGCGAGCGCGTCGTGCGCACCGGCACGTCGACGGTGAGCGTCATCACCTTGACGCCGACGGCCTTGGCGCGGCGCACGAGGTCGAAGCCGATTTTGTGGTCGTCGGCATAGAACCTGTAGAGCTGGAGCCAGAAGACGTCGGGCGCGGCTTCCGCCGCGGCCTCGATCGTGGCGCCGCCGGCCGTGCTCAACGTGTAGGGCACGCGGGCGCGCTGCGCGGCGCGGGCGCAGAAGAGGTCGGCGCCCGGCCAGACCAGCGACGGCCCGCCCATCGGCGCAATGCCGATCGGGGCGGCGTAGCGCGTGCCGAACAGTTCGACGTCGACCGGCGGCAGCGTGTTGGTGACGCCGTAGCGCGGCACGATGGTGACGTTGTCGAAGGACGACCAGTTGTGCTCGATGCCGACATCGTTGCCGGCGCCGGTATCGCCGTATTCGAAGGCGAAGCGCGGCACGTGCTTGGGCGCTTCGCGGCGCATCCAGGCCGAGGTCGGAAAATGCTTGTGATATTTCGCGAAGTTCGGATGCTGCTTGATCGCGGTGATCGCGTCCTTCTTCGCCGTCATGTCGTGCATGGCGTTTCTCGTCCCCGGTGTTCTTGTTGGGCGGGACTATAGCGCGCAGGGTTTGGTCTTGTCATTGCAACAAGCACTGAGCCGTCATGCCCGGCCTTGTGCCGGGCATCCACGTCTTGTTTCCAGACAAGAAAAACGTGGATGGCCGGGACAAGCCCGGCCATGACGGATGAGACTCAGAAATGTGAAAACGACAGGCGCTTGAAGGTCAGTTCGCGGCCCTGGTCGAAGAAGCGCGCGCCCTCGCCGGTCTCGATGACGCCGATCTCGGCGACCGGAACCCGCGCCGCCTGCGCCGCCGTGCGGAACGCACCCGCGACCGGCTCGGGCACGGTGCACAGCACCTCGAAATCGTCGCCGCCGGTGAGCGCCGTCTCGCGCATCGCAGGATCGAGAGCGATCGTGGCGCGCGCAGCGTCCGACAGCGGCACCTTGGCCGCATCGATCGCCGCCGCGACGCCGGAGACGCGGCAGAGCTTGGCGAGGTCGCCGGCAAGCCCGTCGGAGACGTCCATCGCCGCCGAGGCATAGACGCGCACGGCCTCGGCCAGCGCGTTGCGCGGCTGCGGCAGCAGATAGCGCGAGAAAAGATGGTCGCGCTGCGCGTCCGTCAGGGCCCAGCTCGCGCCCTTGCGCAGCACAAGGCCGAGCGCAGCGTCGCCGATCGTGCCGGTGACGAAGACGCGGTGGCCGGGCTTGGCGCCGGCGCGACGCACCATCGCGCCCGACGGCACGCTGCCGAACATCGAGACCGACGCCATGACCGGCCCCGGCGTGCGGACGGTGTCGCCGCCGAACAGCGGGCACGCATAGGCTTCGGCGTCCTCGCGCAATCCCAGCGCGAAGCGCTTCAGCCAATCCGCGCCTGTGTCCTTCGGCAGTGCGAGCGAGACGAGGAAGCCGAGCGGCGTCGCGCCCTTGGCGGCAAGATCGGACAGGTTGACGCGCAGCGCCTTGCGCGCGACGTCGTGCGCGTCGTCCTCGGGAAAGAAGTGCACGCCGCCGACGATGGCATCGGCCGTCAGCACGACGTCGGTGCCGGGCGCCGGCGTGATGAAGGCGGCGTCGTCGGCCAGCGCCAGCGCGCCCGGATGCGTCGCGACCGGCTTGAAGAAGTCCGCGATCAGGCGATCCTCGGCCGACATCCTGTCGTCGGAGGCGCCCATGGGTTTACCCCGCCGTGAACTCGTCGGCGCGGAGCTTGCGCGCGAGCTGGTCGAGCACGGCGTTGACCATGCCGGTCTCGTCGCGGCCGACGAAGGCGGCGGCGACGTCGGCATATTCGGTGATGACGGCGCGCGCCGGCACGTCCTTGCG
>JBQCFB010000428.1:0-3431 GCA_051959715.1 Pseudolabrys sp. | reverse complement strand
GCCTTCGCCAAGATTCCGGACGCCGAGGCCGTCAAGATGCCGACCTATCCGGCGCACTACAAGCTCGCTTTCGAGCAGGACGTGCTCAATGCCGGTGTCGACCTCGACGCGATGACCAGGCGTTTCGACCAGTGGCTGGCGAGCTGAGATCCGCGAGGGTTGCCGCGGAGCGTGTTGCTCCGCGGCGCGAACCTCGTCCCGTGTCATGAAGACCGTGCGCGCGAACCTCATTCACGATCGCTGGATGCCTTACGCGCTGCTGGCGCCCTTGTTCGCCTTTCTGGCGGTGTTCTTCCTCGTGCCGCTGGCCGAGGTGGTGTGGCTAAGGGTCACCGATCCGGCGCCTGGGCTTGGCCACTACGTCAAGGTGCTGGCCGACCCCTACTATCGCCGGGTCACCTTCGACACCATGACGACGGCGCTGTTCGTCACCGCGATCTGCGTTCTGCTCGCTTATCCGCTCGCCTACGTGATCGCCGAGATCGGCGGTGCGGTCGGTGCCGTGCTGCTGATGCTGGTGGCGATGAGCTTCTGGACCAGCTTTCTGGTCCGCACCTATGCCTGGATGATCATCCTCGGCAACCGCGGCCCGGTGTCGGGGTTGCTGCACGCGCTCGGCTGGGACCCGCCGCCGCTCCTCCTGTTCACCCGGTTCAGCGCGGTCGTCGCGCTAGTGCATATCCTGCTGCCAATCATGGTCATGGCGATCTACGCGGTGATGCGGAAGATCGACTTCAACATCATGAAGGCGGCGGCGAGCCTCGGCGCGACGCCGTTCGCCGCCTTCCGCCACGTCTATTTTCCGCTGACCGCCGCCGGCATCGTCTCAGGCTCGACCATCGTCTTCGTGCTCTGCATCGGCTTCTACGTGACGCCGGTACTGATCGGCAGCCCGCGCGCACAGATGATCTCCGGCGTGATTGGCCAGCAGATCGAGGAATTCCTCGCATTCGGCGAGGCTTCGACCATGGCAATCGTGCTGCTTGCGGTCACCGTCGTCATTCTCTCGATTTATCACCGCTTCTTCGGCCTCGACAGGCTGTGGGGATAGGGCCGATGCGCGCGACATTCCTCACGCTCGGCATCCTGGTTGCAATCTTCGTCGCGCTGCCGATCTTCGTCGTGCTGCCGATGTCATTCTCGACCTCGCCCTCGCTGGAGTTTCCCCCGCCGGGCTACGGCATTCGGCACTACGTCCAGTTCTTCCATGACCCGAGCTGGATCGGACCTTTGGCGAACAGCTTCGTCATTGCCACCGGCACGACCGTGCTGACCATGCTGCTCGTCACGCCGGCGGCCTTCGCGATGGTGCGGCACGACTTCCGCGGCCGCGGGCTCGTCAACCTGATGCTGCTGACACCGCTCATCGTACCGCACATCGTCATGGCGGTCGGCTATTTCACCTATTTCGCCAGGCTGCATCTCATTCAGACCTACGCCGGCGTGATGCTGGCGCATGCCTGCCTCACGAGCCCCGTCACCTTCCTCACCATCTCGGCGGGCCTCAAGGGCTTCGATCGCAACTACGAGCGCGCCGCGCAAAGTCTCGGCGCGCCGCCGCTCGTCGCGTTCTTCGTAGTCACGTTCCCGATTCTGCGCGTCGCGTTCATGGTCTCGGCACTGCTCGCCTTCGTGCATTCCTTCGACGAGACCACGGTCGCGCTCTTCATCTCCGGGCGCGACGTGGCAACACTCCCCAAACGCATGTTCGATGCGATCCGGCTGCAGGCCGATCCCGTGATTTCGGTGGCCTCGTCCCTCCTGTTCGGCGTCGTCCTGGTCGTTTTCGCCGTCGCGGTGATGCGTCAATATCTGGGCCGGCGAGGCGTCCGATGAGTTACCTCAGGCTGCACCACCTCACGAAGAATTACGGCGGCGCCGTCTTCGCGGTGAACGACGTGTCGCTGTCGATCGAGAAGGGCGAATTCGTCACGTTCCTCGGCCCGTCCGGATCGGGCAAGACCACGACGTTGATGATGATCGCCGGCTTCGAGCGCGCCAGCGGCGGCGAGATCATGCTGTCGGGACGCTCGATCGATCCCGTGCCGCCGCACAAGCGCAACATCGGGGTCGTGTTCCAGAACTACGCGCTGTTTCCACACATGTCGGTCGCGGCCAATGTCGGCTTTCCGCTCAGGATGCGGCGCCTGCCGAAGGCCGAGATTGCGTCGCGCGTCGGAGCGATCCTCGACATCGTCGGACTTGGCGCCTTCGCCAAGGCCGAACCGCGGCGTCTGTCCGGCGGCCAGCAGCAGCGCGTGGCGCTTGCCCGCGCGCTGGTCTTCGTGCCCGACGTGCTGCTGCTCGACGAACCTCTGGGCGCGCTCGACAAGAACCTGCGCGAGCAGATGCAGCTCGAGATTCGGCGCATCCACAACACGCTCGGCGTCACGACGATCTACGTCACACATGACCAGACCGAGGCCATGACGATGTCCGACCGCATTGCCGTGTTCAATGCCGGGCGCATCGAGCAACTCGACGTGCCGCTGAAGCTCTATCACGAGCCGGCGACGGCGTTCGTCGCCGGCTTCGTCGGTGACAACAACCTGCTGGACGGCATTGTCGCCGAGGACGGCTTCATCGCCGTGCCCGGCATCGGCCTCGTCGCTGCGGCCGAGCGGCCAGCCGCCCCCCTTGGGACTGCCGTCACGGTGGCGATCCGGCCGGAATCGATCCGCCCGTCGACCAAGGCGCATGTGAATGCGGCCGACTTTGCGCTCGGCGGTCTGGTCAATTACGGCGATAGCGTCATGCTGATCGGCACTGTCGATAGAACGCCATTGAAGATCCGCTTGCCCGCGCGCGATGCCGCGCGCTTCTCGCCCGGCGAAACGTTCACCGTGTCCTGGCTCGCGGCACAGGTCCATCTGGTTGCCAGTTAGCGCCCCGCGCGGCGTGTTGGCAGCTTCGGGGCCCATAGAGCGCTGCCACAAAAGCCGCGCAGTCGGGCAGAGCGCATCAAGCCGTGATGGCCGCAAGCTCAGCATCGCTCCCGGCATTTTGTTGACGCCATTCGCGGCCGATCGACTTGAATGGCGTTTACGCAGCTCACCGCTCGCTTCCGCCACCACCTGGAAGCGAGCCCGCGTCAGGTTTTTGCCAGCGCCTACTGCTTCGCTCTTGCCGCGGCGACGATCGGGGTCAGCCGCATCACCTCCGTGTGCACGAGCTTTGCGAGCGCCGCGGAGCCGCGCTCCGACGGTTCGGGGATCGTCGCGCCGAGGTCCTCGAGGCGCTTGCGCACCGCCGGCTCGTCGAGCCCCTTGCTCAGCGCCTCGGAAAGCTTCGCCACGATCTCCTTCGGCGTGCCCTTCGGCGCGAACAGCGCGTAGAACGGCGCGCATTCGAACTGCGGGAAGCCCTGCTCGTAGGAGGTCGGCACGTCCGGCAGAAGCGGCGAGCGCTTCTTGGTGGCGATGGCCAGCGCC
>JBQCFB010000427.1:0-4104 GCA_051959715.1 Pseudolabrys sp. | reverse complement strand
CGAAATCCTGTAGTGCCGCAAGTCCGCCAGACCCAAGGCGTCCCGCGCACGGTGTTTAATCGGTCTGCTCCGCGCCGCCCCCGGTGGACTTACCTTTCAGGCCTCTCCGCTTTCGGCAGCGAAGGCCTATCCACCGCTCCTGGACCAGGTCGCCGACGTCCCCCTGTGACCGGGGGCTCACCAACGCCATCACGGGTCCCCGTGACGTGCGGCTGTGCACGCCGGGACGACGCGGTTTGAACCGCCGGAGGGAGAAAGAACTGCGCCGCATCTCCGACGCTTCCCCCCGGCCACCGCATCCCGCCCCGCGTCTGGAGACGCTTGATCAGACGCCCCTCGGTAACGGGGCGGGATGAAAGGAATATAGGCTATCAGATAGGAACGGTCAATAGTCCTAGAAAAATGAATCAGACCGCATCTCGGTCTAGGGGACGTGCATGCACAAAAAGGGGGGCGGTAAATTGGTGTGTATGTCTACTTGGCGACAGACAGCACGCGGCAACGGTGCTTGATTTGAGTGTTCGGGGGACGCACTTGCAAATCGCCGACACGATAAATTCGTCGTTAGGTTATACCCGCAGCTATCGCCTTCGTTCGGCATTCCAAACAGGGGCGTAAATGGGAAAAGTGGTCGCCCTATTTGAGCACGCTGCCTTCGACCCCGAAACTATTGCGGCTTTGGAGGCCGCGTACGAGATGGCTCGCCGGTCCCTTCACGACAAGGGCCAGCCGCCACTCGTTCAGGAGATCATCGCAGAGCGCATCATCGCCGCTGCAAAGACGGGCGAGAAGAACCCGAACAAACTCTGCGAAACCGCACTGATTGCCCTCGGCAATAAGGCCGTGTTTGAGCGATAAAGATTTCCGACGGAATGTGTCCGGCCAGACGACATCATTTCTGGTTTTCGTTCGACGAACCGAGTTTTTTCCGTTCGCGGGGCTTATCAGAGTTCAGGTCACCGCCAGCTTCCGCGTCGGCGGCGGCTCCGAGGCACTCGAGCGCTAAATAGCGGAAAAGATCCGCTACGCTATCGGTAGTGGCTTCTTGAGCCATTTGCTCGTACATCCGGGCGTTTGCTCTCAAACGGTCGGCTTCCCGTTTCGTTTTCGGCATGTTCTTTTTCTAGAAGAACGATGACAACTTCAGATTGCTGCAGATCAATAGGTTGGTAGTTCAGTGCGAGATTGTATCGAAAAATAGCTTTCGAATGCAGCTCAAAGTGGTATAACAGATTGTTATAGTACATATCGGTCATGGGAGAAGGCCGATGATCATTAAAAGTCCGAGGGCGATGGGAAGGCATCGGTCGTTATTTCCGTCAAAGGTCAAACGCGACGGCGACTATTTGCCATCGGCAATCGTCAAGCGGTCCCTCGTGGTCGGCGGCCACAAGACGAGCGTGAGCCTCGAAGACGCCTTCTGGGTCGAGTTGCGCTCGATCGCGCACAACCTCGGGGTCCACCTTTCACAACTCGTCGGCAGCATCGACAGCGAGCGCCAGCACAGCAACCTGTCGTCGGCGATCCGCCTGTTCGTGTTCGAATACCGTAGCCACGCCGCTAGTGGCGACGCGCTCAGTCCGCAGGCGCAGGCGGTCCTGTCCGGAGCAAAGCGCCAGATCCCGGCGCACTGAGCCGCGGTTTCACATCAGATCCGTGGACTTGACGGCAGTGGCGCCGTCCGGGACGCTTCGCCGGTCCACTCATTCCGCAAGGACCGACGATGCCGATCAATGCCGACCGTCTGCTTTCCGACTTGCGCGCGCTGGCCAAGATCGGCCAATTCCAGACCGGCGTGAACCGCCCTGCTTTCGGCCGAGACGACATGGCGGCGCGGGCCTGGACGCGCGACAAGATGGCGGAGGCGGGCCTCGAGGCGAGCATCGATCAGGTCGGCAATGTCTATGGCCGCATGAAGGGCGTCGAACGCGCCGTGCTGGTCGGCTCGCACACCGACACCGTGCCGCAGGGCGGCTGGCTCGACGGCGCGATGGGGGTCATCTACGCGCTCGAGATCGCGCGCTGCGTCGCCGAGAGCGGGATCAAGGGCACCGGCGTCGACGTCATCAATTTCCAGGATGAGGAGGGCACCTTCCTCGGCTTCGTCGGCTCCTGCCTGTTCTGCGGCGAAGACGTGAGCCGCGAAGTGGCGGCGGCGAAGAACAAGGACGGCACGACACTGACCGACGCGATGCGCGCGGCGGGCCTGTCCGGCCGCGTGACGCCGCAGCTCGACGCCAAGCGGCACCGCGCCTATTTCGAGGCGCATATCGAACAGGGCCCGCGGCTGGAGGCGGGCAAGATCGACATCGGCGCGGTGACCGCGATCGTCGGCATCAAGACCTTCCGCCTCAAATTCCGCGGCGAAGCCAATCATGGCGGCACGACGCCGATGGACATGCGCCGCGACGCCGGCGCGGCAGCGATGCGGTTCGGCGTCGACATGGGCGAGCGCGTCAGGACGTTCGGCAGCAAGGACATCGTCTGGAACATCGGCTCGATGCGCTTCGAGCCCGGCGTCTCCAACATCGTGCCGAGCCTCGCCGAACTGGTCGTGCAGGTGCGCGACGTGTCCGCCGACGTGCTGGCGAAGGTCGAGCCCGCCGTGCGCGACATTGCGCGCGCGTCGGCGGAGCGCTTCCGGGCGACGGTCGAGATCGAGCCCATGCTCGACATGAAGCCGGCGGTGATGGCGCCCGAGCTGGTCGATCTGCTGCGGAAGTCGGCCGAGGAGCTCGGCGCGTCGAGCGTGGCGCTGCCGAGCGGCGCCGGCCACGACGCGCAGGTCATGTCGCGGCACGTTCCGTCGGTGATGCTGTTCGTGCCGAGCATCGGCGGCCGCAGCCATCACATTTCAGAGAACACCAGCGACGCCGACATCGTGCGCGGCGCGCAGGTGCTGCTGCGCGCGGTCGAGCAGGTCATTGCCCGGGGCTGAGCGTCAGTTGCGGTAGACGACCGGCTTGTCGCGCTTGATGGAGCCGGTCGCGAAGAAATGGTCGACCGCCTCGGCGCAGACGGGCGTCAGCTCGTTGCGCTTCTCGCGCATGCACTGCGCGACCTTGTCGACATTCGGGACTTCCTTCGAGCAGAGCTTGAACACGTCGCCCATGCAGTTCTTCGCCTCGGCGGCGGTGTAGGCCGATGCGGACTGTGAGGAGGCGGCGACAACGGCGAGGGCGGCAAGCGACACGAAGCGCATCATCGATTTCCAATGCAGGCGGCGGAGCACCCTGCATTGTCGAAGCGCGCGCGTGGATTCGCCAAGCACGGCGCGGAAGTTCCCTCGTGTTTTCAACCGAACAAATAAGGCAGGCAGTGCGCGGTCAGCGCTGCGGCATCATCCGGCCGGCGAGGCTGCGAATGTGGCGGAAGGCGTCCCACAGCGCCGGGTTCTGCTTGATGAGGCGCTTGAGGCGCGCCTTCGCCATCATCGGCGCGCAGAGAACCGCGCCGCGCGCGCTCGCCGCCGCATAGTGGTCGTAGAGCGGGATGACGCCGTCGCACCAGTCGCGCTTGTAGGGCTCGTCGCCAATGGTGAAATCGTAGGTCGTGAAGCCGCGCTCGATGGCGTTGCGCAGGAGGTCGTGCAGGTGCGCGGCGCCCGGCCCGAAGCGCGAGGCGTCGCCGTCGGTGTGGCTCGCCTGGAGGTGATAATAGGTGCCGCGGAAGGTCAGGCCGAGATTGACCGCGACCGGCTGCGCGCCGCAGTCGAGCCGGCTGAGATGCGTCAGCCCGCGCGATTTCGGATCGGTGAAGAGCGCGCGGTAGAAGTCGAGATAGCCCGGACGGGCGAAGATGTTCGACACGCCCATGCGCGCGAAGGAACGCGACTTCTGCTCGACCAGGGCGTCGATCGTGGCGAGCACGTCGCCGGTCTCGCGAGGCTCGACGAAGGCGACCGCGCCGTGCTCGGCCAGCTTCTTGCGCTTGCCGCGGTCGCGGCTGCGCGTCGAGGAGGAGCGCTTGGCGGCGTAGAAGGCGTCCCACGTGGCGCCGAGCGCGGTCGCATAGGCGCCGCTCGGATTGTCGGCGACGCCGAGCGCGATCAGCGGATTCGGCTGGTTGCCGATCTTCGCCGGCATCTTCTCCAGATGCACGACG
>JBQCFB010000426.1:0-2982 GCA_051959715.1 Pseudolabrys sp. | reverse complement strand
GGGCGGAGCATAAAATTATATTACTAATGGGTGCTATGGGTCGTTCCCCCCGCCCGGTACTTCGGGGTCGTGGGGGGCGTGGGCTGCTTGCGGGTGGTGGGGCCCTTGCCGCGACTGACGCTGGCCCCTCACCCGACCCGCCTACGCTTGCGCTGCGGCGGGTCGACCTCTCCCCGTCAGAACGGGGAGAGGTAAAGAAAGAAATTACGTCGCCTGCTGCGGCGTCATCTGATGCACCTGGCCGGTCTTGAGATCGACGCGCATGCGCTTGATCTTGTCGAGGTTGGTGCCGGTGACGCGTACGAAGCGGGCATAGTCGGGATAGTCGATCGAGTGGATGGCGCCGTCCTGATAAATCCCCGCCATGCCGGGTTCGAGGCGGTACTTCTTGATCGGCTTGAGCTTCGCGTGCGTGGGGTCGCGGCCGTCGTCTTCGTGCTCCCACTCGGTCATGTCGGTGTACTTGGTCGCCTGACCGTAAATCGCCCAGGACTCGCCGTGGTCGTGCGGCGGCGAGACGCGCGCCTTGTCGTTGATGTGCGCCAGCACCTGGAAGCCGAGCTTGTCGTCCTCGTACAGCACCTTGAGGCCGCGCGGCTGGTCGTCGCCGCAATGGGCTTTGAGGAAGTCCTGGTTGGCGAGCAGCCGCTCGAGGTCCTTGCGGACCGTCTCGCGTCCGGCCGGGCCGGGGTCGCGGGCGAGGGTTGCGCGGCAGTCGGCGATGAACTGGTCGAGGTCGTAGGGCGTCCCTGGGGCCATGCTCTTCTCCCGTAACGGTTTTTGCCGGTTTCCGGGACCAATCTAGCACGATCGATTTCCGGGAATAAATCGCCCCCGCCCCCGATCAAGTCCCCACAGACCTTGAACTGAGGGGAGACGGCAATGTCCGCTCACGACGACGATCACGGCCCGAGCCGCCGCAAAGTGCTCGAATGCATGACCTGGGCCGGCACCGGTGTCCTCTGGACGGTTGCGGGCGGCGTTCCGACCGCCGTCGGCCTCATCGACGACGCCATGGCGCAGGAGGTGAAGGGGTTCACCTTCCTCCAGATCAGCGACAGCCATATGGGCTTCGACAAGCCCGCCAACCCCAACGCCAAGGGCACGCTGGAAGAGGCAATCGCGCGCGTGAAGTCGGCGCCCGGCAATCCCGCCTTCATGATCCACACCGGCGACATCTCGCATCTGTCGAAGGCTTCGGAGTTCGACGATGCCGAGAAGATCATCTCGCAGGCGCGGCTCGACGTGCACTACGTTCCCGGCGAGCACGACATCCTCGATGAGGAGCAGGGCAAGCTCTACCGCGAGCGTTACGGCCGTGGCACCAAGGGCCCGGGCTATTACAGCTTCGACGCCAACGGCGTGCACTTCGTCGGCCTCGTCAACGTCGTCGATCTCAAGGGCGGCGGCCTCGGCAATCTCGGCCACGACCAGCTCGAATGGCTCGAGGCCGATCTGAAAGCCCGCTCGGCGTCGCAGCCGGTCGTCGTCTTCGCGCATATCCCGCTCTGGACCGTCTATCCGGAATGGGGCTGGGGGACCCAGGACGGCGCGCAGGCGCTCTCCTATCTCAAGCGCTTCGGCTCGGTCACCGTGCTCAACGGCCACATCCATCAGGTGATGCAGAAGGTCGAGGGCAACGTCACCTTCCACACCGCGCGCTCGACCGCCTTCCCGCAGCCGGCGCCCGGCACCGCGCCGTCGCCTGGCCCGATGAAGGTTGCGGATGACAAGCTCCGAACCATGCTCGGCACCGCCAGCATCACCTTCAAACAGAACGAACAGCGGCTCGCGATCGTCGACACGCCGCTGAAGAGCTGAGCGAGCAGGATCCATACATGCGTATCGTTATGACAAGAAGGCTGGCCGTCGGCGCACTCGTCGTGGCACCGTTCGTCGCCCTCGCGGCGTCGTCGCCGGCGTCGGCCGCCGAAATCAAAGTCGGCATCGACAATTTCACTTTCAGCCCGCAGGAGTTGAAGGTGAAGGCCGGCGACACCGTCGTCTGGACCAACAACGACGATATCCCGCACACGGTGGCGAGCCCGCAGCACCAGATCCGGTCCAAACCGCTCGATACCGGCGACACGTTCTCGTTCACATTTACGACACCGGGCGAATTCAAGTACTTTTGCTCCTTGCATCCGCACATGACCGGTAGAATTGTCGTCGAGGCCGCCACCGGCGAAAACGGCGCGAAATGACCGCGTCGCTGCGCATGGCCCCCAGCGGTGGTGGCTCCCCGCGCGGGGCCATGCGTGTACAGGAGACGACAGGTTTGGTGTTCGTTGCCGACGACGAGCGCGGCCGCGCGCAGCGTTTTCGCGAAGCGGCGTTGCCGCATCTCGGCGACGTCTACACGCTGGCGCGCTACCTGCTGCGCAACCCGGCGGACGCCGAGGATGCGGCGCAGGAATGCTATCTGCGTGCGTTCCGGCACTTCGACACGTTCCGGGGCGGACCGATCAAGCCGTGGCTGCTCGCCATCCTGCGCAATGTCTGCCGCGCCGAATACGCGCGGCGTGGCGCGCTCGCAGCGGTGCAGGCGGACGGCGTCGAGGACGCCGCCGACGAGGTCGCGGAGAATTTGTGGGGCGAGTCGTCGCCTTCGCCGGAAGCTGTGAGTCTGCGGCGGTTCGACGCCGAGACCATGCAGCGGCTGGTCGCACAGCTGCCGGACGCCTTTCGTGAGGTGCTGGTGCTGCGTGAGGTGAACGACCTGAGCTATCGCGAGATCGCCGACGTGACCGGCACGCCGGTCGGTACGGTGATGTCGCGGCTGGCGCGGGCGCGCGGGCTCTTGCGCGACGCCTGGCTGGCGGAGGAGAAAGGGACATGACCTGCGAGGAAGCACGCATTCTCGTTCACGCGCTGGCTGACGGCGAACTCGACGCCGGCCACGCGCGCGAGGTCGAGGCGCACGTCGCGCAGTGCAAGGATTGCGCGGCCGAGCTCGCCGCCGCGCGGGAGATGAAGCAGGCG
>JBQCFB010000425.1:0-11540 GCA_051959715.1 Pseudolabrys sp. | reverse complement strand
GGCGTCGGCGGCGGTGTGCACGATGGCGAGGCGCAGCGCGCCGGCCTTGAAGCCCTGGAGGTTGTCGGCGCGGACGAACTTGAAGCGTTCGCCGAGCAGGGCGCAGTGGTCTTCGACAGGACGCCACAGCGCGGGATCGGGCGTGTTGTTGATGACGACGACGCACTCGTAATTCGGATAGTCGAGGCGCGCGAGGGCATCGAGCGTCTGCTTCAGCATCTCCGGCGGCTCGCGATAGGCCGGGATGTGGATCGACACTTTCGGCGTATGACCGGCGGGCGACAGCGCCGGAACCAGACCGGGCGACTTGACGAGGCGCAGCGGTTCGCGGCCGAAGGCGATCGCGGCGAGTTCCTCGACGCGGGCGAGGGCGATGACGATCAGCGGCACCAGAAGCGCCGTGCCGAGTCCCAGTGCGAAGGCCGCGCCGGGGACGAAGTAGTGGCCGTTCCAAAAGGCGAAGACAGCGGCGGACCAGGCGCCGACAGCGTTGGCGGCGCCGGCGAGCATGACGGCCTGGGTGAGCGACACCGAGGCCATCGCCAGGATCGGCAGCGACAGAAGAAGACTGACCAGGATGGCGATGGCCGCGATACGCCAGTGGTCGGGGTCGTTGATCGGGCCGGTCCAGGCGAACTTCGGCTGGCGATAGGCATTGAACATGCCCCAGTACGGACCGACGCCGCCTTCGAATGTCTTCCACGGCTGATCGATGGCTTCGACAATATTGTAATCGATGCCGTAGGCGTCGGCGCGAGTCACAAAATCGCGCAGCAAGACGGCCTGATCGATCTGCCCCGGCTCGGCGGCTTTGAAGTTGTAGCCGGATGACGGCCAGCCGAACTCGGCAATGACGATGCGCTTGCCAGGGTAAGCCTGACGCAGCTTGTCATAGATCTCGATCGCGCGGTCGACCGTCTGCTTGGCCGGCGTGCCTTCCCAGTATGGGAGGATGTGCGCGGCGATGAAGTCGACCGAGGAGACGAGTTCGGGGTGGTCGAGCCAGACGTTCCAGATTTCACCGGTCGAGACCGGGACGGTGGTGTGACGCTTGACCCGCTGAATCTGCTTGATGAGTTCGGAGACCTTCAATTCGCCGCGGTAGATCGTCTCGTTGCCGACGAAGATACCGTTGACGTTGCTGTGCCGCTTGGCGAGTTCGATTGCCCCGCGAATTTCCCGCTCGTTGCGATCCTGGTTTTTGTCGAGCCAGGCGCCGACCGTGACCTTCAGGCCGAATTCGGCAGCGATGCCCGGCACCATTTCCTGGCCGCCGGTCGATGAATAGAGCCGGATGGCGCGCGTGAGTGGCGCCAGAAGTTTCATGTCTGCGCGGATCTGCTCCGGTTTCGGACGGCCGCCGGCGTTCGGATCGGTCGAACGATCGTAGGGAGCGTAGGACACGCTCGCCAGTTGCCCATCGAAGTTGGGAGCGGTCGCGTGGTCGCGCGAAACAGCCCACAATCCCGCTTGCACGCACGCCACAAGGGCGATCACGGCAGCCACGGTGCGCATTTGACTCAATACCGTATGGGGCAGGATGGCAGACCCTATGAACCCGTCCCCTGGGTCCAAAGCCGGAGAGCGTCTGCGTTCAACAAACTATCTCGGCGTCGGGTTCCCTTGCAAGTAATGTTCCGACATGGCGATTCCTAGGCAGACGCATGTCGCCCGCATGAAAATTTGGAAGAACCGCTTTAGCGGGCCGGTGGCTGCGGGGCGGGGGCAGGCGGCGCTGCCGGAGCCGCAGCGGCGGGTGCCGCCTCCGGCTCGAGCGCCGGGTTCAACCAGCAGGAATGCACCCTGCCGTTGAGGGTCTCCTGGGCCTTCGGGTCGATATTTCCCTGACGGATCAGGCACCGAAAGGTCGCCTGAATATGGGCGCCGGGGCAGCCGAAGCGGTCGTATAGGTCGAGGTGCCGAAAGGCGGTATCCAGATCGTCGCGCCAGAGCAGCGCTACCACCCGCCGCCCGAGCCAGACGCATTCCGGATGGCCGGCCGCGCCGGTCAGCGTGCGCGAGGCCTCGGCAATCTCGTCGATCTTCTTCTGATTGTCCTTCTGCGCGCTGTCTGCCGGCGCTTTCGGAGCCTCCGCCGGCTTGCCGCCGCTCTGTGCAAAGGCTGCCGCGGAAGTCACCACGAAGGCAGCCGTTGATAGTACCGCAAGCAGCGTACGCGTCTTGATAAACAACGGCATTGTTCCGTCGATAAGTGTTTGTTGTAGGGGAAGCCCGCCACCGACCATCGATGCATGTCGATTGGGACGCCATTGCGGCGCTTGTCGCCGGCCCGGTCCGACCTCTTCGGCCCCATGTTGTGGCCGTCGCCGACGGCCTTGCCCCATGCCGCCCGTCCGGGCGAGCGGCGGCGAACCTTGGCCCCGAAGCTGCATATTTGTCCAGCGCTTACGCGTCACGTCCTTAAGACGATGCGCCCGGACATGATGACGCGCGGGAGGGCGACTTGGCAGTCGCAGGCCCGCGGGATAAGCCCAAAGTGTTCCGTTGCCTTGACCCTGGACATTCGATGCGGATCCGACTGGTTGGCCTTGCCTTCGCGGCGGCGGTGATCGCCGGGACATGGGCCTGGCTCGGCGCGCCGGTCGCCATGCCCAATGCGCCCCTCTCCCCGGGCGAGAAGCTGTGGTGCGTGTCCTACGCGCCTTATCGCGGCAGCCAGACGCCTTACGATCCGAACACCCATATCTCCGCGGCTCAAATCGACGAGGACCTTGCGGGACTGTCGCCTGTCACCGGCTGTGTCCGCACGTATTCCGACGATCAGGGCGTCGAACAGGTCCCGGCCCTGGCGGCCAAGCACGGGCTGAAGGTGCTTCAGGGGATTTGGCTGTCGGGAGAACCGGCCAAGGACGGCGTCCAGATCCGGATCGGGGTGCAACTGGCAAAGACCTACCCGGACACAATCCGCGCGCTGGTCGTGGGCAACGAGGTGTTGCTCCGCGGCGAGATGAGCGGCCCCGACCTCGCCAACACGATCCGCTCGGTCAAGGCGCAGGTGGCGGTGCCGGTCACCTATGCGGATGTCTGGGAGTTCTGGTTGCGCCATCCGGACGTCGCCGCCGCGGTCGACTTCATCACCATCCATATCCTGCCCTATTGGGAGGACTCGCCCGTACCCGCCGCGCAGGCGGCGACGCACGTCGAGGCCATCCGCGACAAGGTGGCGCGGGCCTTTCCGGGCAAAGAGATCGTCATCGGCGAGGTCGGCTGGCCGAGCGCCGGGCGGATGCGCGAAGGCGCGCTGCCCTCGAAGGCGAACCAGGCCCGTGTGATCCAGGACGTGCTGGCATTGGCCAAGCGCGAAAAGTTCAAGGTCAATGTCATTGAGAGTTTCGACGCACCGTGGAAACGGGCACAGGAAGGCACCGTCGGCGGTCACTGGGGACTGCTTGACGGCGCCTCGCGCAAGCCAAAATTCAACTTCGGCGAGCCGGTCTCCAACTATCCGTACTGGCGCTGGCAAGCCGCAGGCGGCGTCGCCTTCGCCGTTCTGGTCTTTCTCGCTGCTGCTGCGGCGGCGCGCCGGCGGAAGTTTCGAACCGCGCCATGGATCGCCGTCACTGCGAACGCGGTGGCCGGCGGGCTCCTGATCGGCTGGGCTCTGGAGAATGTGGGGCTGGAAAGCCTCGGGCTCGGAATGTGGATCCGCTCGCTGGCGCTGGTCGCGGCGGCAGCGGCAAGCCCCATCGTCGCCAGCATGGCGGCGGTTGCCGGCACGCCATGGCCGTCGCTGTCGTCGGTCCTGTCGCTGGAGGGACTTCGCCGGCACGATCCGCTCGCCGCTGCGCTCGGCCTCGTCGCGGTTTTGACCCTCGTCCTGTCGCTTCAGGTCGGGCTCGGGCTGGTCTTCGACCCGCGCTACAAGGACTTCCCGTTTGCGCCTCTGACCGCCGCTATCGTGCCGCTCTTCATGCATGCGCTCGCCGTCGGACGCGCTGACGGACGGCGCGGCGCGGCCGAGACGGCGGGCATGACGTTGCTCGCGCTGTCGGTTGTCTACATCGTTCCGAATGAAGGCTTCGCCAATTGGCAATCGTTGTGGCTGTGCGCCGCGTTTGCAGCGTTTGCGCTCACGCTGCTTCGGGCGCGCGCCGTGCCAAACTGAGCACGAGCAGGGCGGCGGCGACCGAGGCCAGCCCAACATTATAAAGCACCACGCCGAGGCAGGTGAACGCCAGCGCGACGGCGAAGATGACCAGCGTCGGCCGCATGAAGTTCACCGCAGCGGCGACGAGCGCCGCGCCGCCGAACACCGAGTTGTGGTGGAGCGCAAAGACAATGCGGCGCGAGGCGCACAGCCAGGTATCGAGGCCGGCGGCGCAGGCAAGCCCGACCTGCGTGTTCTCGATGACGGCGTAGCGCATGTAGAGCGCATAGCCGAGCGCGCAGAAGCCGACGATCAGGAGCCAGTTGGTGGCGCGGGCGCTGGGCAGGAACAATCGCATAGCCCGGACTATGCCGCGCGCAGGCGGACGCGACAACGGCCAGCTTTGCTAACGCTGGACGACTTCGGCCGGATTGATCCGCGCCGGCCAGCAATCACCGTTGACCCGCGCAAAGCGCGCGCAGAGTTGGCGCGCAGCGGCGAGACTCGGCAGCGGCCCGGCGACAAGCCTGATGTTGGAGCTTCCGGAATGCTGGTCGCGCACCGCGACCGGGCTCAAGCCGACCAGCAGGGGGCCGTAATTCGCTTTCACTCCGGCCCAGCGCTTGCGCAGGCCATCCATGTTGGCTTCGGTCGCGAGTTCGACGCCGAACTCCGCTTGCGCTCGCGTATGCGGCGCAGGTTTGGAAATTTCGGGCGGCTTTTGTTCAGCTTGCGGCGGAATCGAGCCGGTCGGCGCCTCGTCCGGTGTGGAGGCTTCTGGCGGGCCGCTTTCCGGCACCATTGCGTCGGGCGGCGTCTTAGCCGGCGTCGGGATCTCCGTGGACGGCGCTGCGACGTGACGCGGTGCGGCGGGCTCGGGGAGGATGGAGGCGACACCGGCTGGCGGCGTTGCCAGCGGATTGATGAGCGGTGGGGCCACCGCGACGATCATGACGGGGGGCAGGGACGGCGTGGCGGCAACAGGGACCGGAGCCGGCGGCTGTGCCGACGATGATGCTGATGAAGCCTGCTTGCGCACCGAGCCAGTCAGGTCGCTGACACCGCTCTCCAGCGCCGCGACGCGCTTGGCGAGACGGTCGCGGTCGCTCGTCAATGCAGCGATCCGAGCCTCCAACGCCCGCACCATCGGCTCGCCATCCGCCGGCGTGACCGCCGGTTCGGCGGCGCCGGCCAAGGCCTGGTTGATGCGTTCGCCGCCTGCGGGCGTCTGCGCGACAAAGACAAGCAAGGCGGCGGCGACGCTCGCACACACGCCCCATGCGACGACGCGCAGCACCGTCGGATTGCCGGATTTGCCGTGTTCCGAGGGAGCGGCGGTGTGGTCCGGCGGCCTAATATCCATTCCGAAAAATCCGAATCTGCGAATCAGATCGTTGAAAATGCTAGCAGAATCCGGCAAGCCTCGCTTGCGCTACCTGCGCCGGACGGCTTTGCGTCAATTCTCACGAGCAATCAGTATCGGACCCACATGACGGATCGCTCCTGCCTCGCCATCGTGCTCGCCGCCGGCGAAGGGGTGCGCATGCGCTCGCGCACCCCGAAGGTGCTGCATACGATCGGCGGCCGGACGCTGCTCGACCACGTCTTGGGAACGGCAATGGCAGCGGGCGGGGCAGACCTCGCGGTGGTGATCGGGCCCGACCATGGCGCGGTCGCCGCCGAGGCGAAGCGCATCGCGCCGCAAGTATCGATCTTCACGCAGCGAGAGCGGCTCGGTACCGCGCACGCCGTGCTATCGGCGCGGGCGGCCCTGGACAAGGCCCCGGGCGACATCCTGGTCATGTTCGGCGATACGCCGTTGATCCGCGTCGAAACGCTCAAGCAATTGCGCGCGGCGCTTGCCGATGGCGCGGCGGTGGCGGTGCTCGGCTTCCGGCCAGCCGATCCGACCGGCTATGGCCGGCTCATCACGGACAAGAACGGCCTCCTTGCCATTCGCGAGCACAAGGACGGGAGCGAGGCTGAACGCGCGATCGGGTTTTGCAATGGCGGCCTGATGGCGCTTGCCGGCGAGCACGCCCTCGCCATTCTCGCGCGCATCGGCAATCAGAACGCCAACAAGGAGTACTACCTGACCGACGCTGTCGCGGTCGCCCGTGGGATGGGGCTTTCCGCGGTTGCGATCGAAACCTCGGAGGATGACGTGCGCGGCATCAATACCAAGGCGCAGTTGGCCGAAGCCGAAGCGGTCCTGCAAAAGCGGTTGCGATCTGCGGCGATGGATGCGGGTGTGACGATGGTTGCGCCGGAGACGGTGTTCCTGTCGAGCGACACGACATTTGGAAAGAATGTGACGATCGAGCCGAACGTCGTCTTCGCCCCGGGCGTCACAATCGAAGACGACGCCGTCATCCGATCGTTCTCGCATCTCGAGGGCGCGCATGTGGGGAAGGGCGCGCGTGTCGGTCCGTTCGCTAGGCTACGCCCAGGTGCAAAGCTCGGCACCGACGTCCACATTGGCAACTTCGTGGAGATCAAGGCTGCGACAATCGAGGATGGCGCAAAGGCCAACCATCTCGCCTATATCGGCGACGCGCGCGTGGGGGCGGGAGCCAATATTGGCGCCGGCACCATCACCTGCAACTATGACGGCTACGCCAAGCACAAGACCGACATCGGCGCCGGCGCCTTCATCGGCACCAACTCGTCGCTGGTCGCGCCGGTCAAGATCGGCGACGGCGCCTATATCGGTTCTGGCTCGGTGATCACGCAGGACGTGCCGGGCGACGCCTTGGCGCTTGAACGGTCGCAACAGACCGTCAAGCAAGGTTGGGCAAAACGCTTGCGGGAGGAGCGTCTGGCGCGCAAGAAGGACGCTGCCGACGCTAAAAAACCTTGATGGGTCCGGCTCTTGTGCATTCGCCGGCGCCGACACACGGCGAAATGTGATGTGATTTCAAGAATCTCAGTTGTGGCGGCTACAGCTAAAGCGGAACTTTAACGGGGGCATCCACGCGGATGTGCGGGATTGTCGGAATACTCGGGACCGAGCCGGTCGCCGAACACCTTGTCGATGCGCTCAAGCGGCTCGAATATCGCGGCTACGACTCCGCGGGCATCGCCACCCTCGATAAGGGCGCGCTGGGGCGCCGCCGCGCCGAGGGCAAGCTCAGGGCGCTGGAGGCCCGACTTCACAAGGAGCCGCTCGCCGGCAATATCGGCATCGGCCACACCCGCTGGGCGACGCACGGGCGTCCGACGGAGGGCAATGCGCATCCGCACGCGACCGACAAAGTTGCCGTGGTCCACAACGGCATCATCGAGAATTTCCGCGAGCTGCGCGACAGCCTGATCAAGGACGGCGCGAAGTTCCTGAGCGAGACAGACACCGAAGTCGTCGCCCATCTCGTCACGCGCGAAATGAAGAGCGGCAAGAAGCCGGTCGAGGCAGTTGCCGCCGCGCTGAAACAGTTGCGTGGCGCTTTCGCGCTCGCGTTCCTGTTCACGGGTGAAGAAGACCTGATGATCGGCGCCCGCAGGGGCTCGCCGCTCGCCGTCGGCTACGGCGACGGAGAAATGTATCTCGGCTCCGACGCGATCGCGCTGGCGCCCTTCACCGACACGGTCAGCTATCTCGAGGAGGGCGACTGGGTCGTCCTGACGCGCAAATCGGTCAAGATCTTCGATGCCCACGACACGCCGGTAGAGCGGCCGATCATCAAGTCGGCCGCCTCGGCCATGCTGGTGGACAAGGGCAACCATAAGCACTTCATGGCCAAGGAAATCCACGAGCAGCCGGAAGTCGTCGGGCACACGCTGGCGCACTACATCGACATGGTGCACGAGCAGGTAAGGCTGCCGGGCGAATTGCCGTTCGACTGGAAGAAGCTCAAGCGCCTGTCGATCTCGGCCTGCGGCACCGCCTTCTATGCCGGCCTCGTCGCCAAATACTGGTTCGAGCGTTTCGCCAAGATGCCGGTCGAGATCGATATCGCATCGGAGTTCCGCTACCGCGAAGCGCCGCTGGAGCCCGGCGACCTGATGATCGTCATCTCGCAGTCCGGCGAGACCGCCGACACGCTCGCGACCCTGCGCTACGCCAAGGAGCACAAGCAGCACGTGCTCGCGGTCGTGAACGTGCCGACCTCGACGATCGCGCGCGAGAGCGACGTCGTCATGCCGACGCTCGCCGGGCCTGAGATCGGCGTGGCGTCGACCAAGGCCTTTACCTGCCAGCTCTCCGTGCTTGCCTGTCTCGCCGTGGCCGCCGGCTGTGCGCGCGGCGAGCTCAAGCGGGAGGACGAGCAGAAGCTGGTGCACGCGCTGATCGAGGTGCCGCGCCTGATGGCGCAGGCGCTCAAGATCGAGCCGAAGATCGAGGCGCTGGCGCACGAACTGGCGAAGGCGCGCGACGTGCTCTATCTCGGCCGCGGCACGAGCTTCCCGATCGCGCTCGAGGGCGCGCTCAAGCTGAAGGAAAACTCCTACATCCACGCCGAAGGCTATGCCGCCGGCGAACTCAAGCACGGACCGATCGCGCTGATCGACGAGACCATGCCGGTGATCGTTATCGCGCCGCATGACCGCGTGTTCGAGAAGACCGTCTCCAACATGCAGGAAGTCGCCGCGCGCGGCGGCCGCATCGTGCTCGTGACCGACGCCAAGGGCTCGGAGGAGGCGACGATCGATGCCTCGCACACTCTGGTGCTGCCCGACATGGCGGCGACGGTGACGCCGCTCGTCTACGCGCTTCCGGTGCAGCTGATGGCCTATCATACGGCCGCCGCCATCGGCACCGACGTCGACCAGCCGCGCAATCTCGCGAAATCAGTGACGGTGGAATAGACTGCCATCATGGCGGACCCGGCCAACGACCTGAAGGCGGACCTCGAGAAGGTCACGACATCGCAAGCCGGCGTCGTCGGCCGCATTCGCAACTATTTCCTCACCGGCCTCGTTGTGGCAGGCCCGCTCGCCATCACGATCTGGCTGATCTGGTCGTTCGTCTCCTGGGTCGACAGCTTCATCACGCCGCTGATCCCGCCGGCCTACCGGCCGGAGACCTATTTGCCGTGGCCGATCCCCGGCACCGGCCTCGTCATCGCCATCGTCGGCCTGACGCTGCTCGGCTTCCTCACCGCCAACCTTGTCGGCCGCAGCCTGGTCGAACTCGGCGAGGGGCTCTTGAACCGCATGCCGATCGTGCGGCCGATCTACAAGACGATGAAACAGATCTTCGAGACCTTGTTCTCGAAGTCCGGTTCGAGCTTCCGCAAGGTAGCGCTGGTTGAGTTTCCGGCGCCGGGCATGTGGTCGCTGGTGTTCATCTCGCTGCCGCCGGGCGGCGATGTTGCGACCAAGCTGCCGGTCCGTGACGGCGATTACGTCTCGGTCTTTCTCGCCTGTACGCCGAACCCGACGACCGGTTTCTTCTTCTTCGTGCAGCGCAAGGACCTGATCGAGCTCGACATCAGCGTCGAGAACGCGATGACGCTCCTGATCTCGGCCGGCATGGTGCAGCCGGGCGCCGACAAGGATGCGCAGAAGAAGCTCGCCGCTATGGCGGCTACCGCACGTACGGCGCAAATCGTGAAACCGGAAGCGGTGGACTAGCCGCCATTATTGACGCCGTCTTTCTGTAAAGCGCGGCCGTCTCCTGATACCCTGCCGGGGTCTTTCTCGGGGGGAATGACGATGAACTTCCAGGACGCAATCCGCTCAGGCTTCCGCAATTACGTGACCTTCTCCGGCCGCGCCTCGCGGTCGGAGTACTGGTACTGGGTGCTCTTCGCTCTTCTGGTAGCCATCGCGAGCAGCATCATCGACCACGCGATGTTTCCGTTCGCGTCGACCGGACCGATCGAGGGGCTGACCTCGCTGGTCCTGTTCCTGCCGGGGCTCGCGGTTTCGATGCGCCGACTGCACGACATCGACCGGACCGGCTGGTGGTGGCTGATCGCCTTCACGGTGATCGGGATCATCCTGCTGCTGGTCTGGGCGTGCACGCGCGGCACGGCCGGGGCGAACCGGTACGGCCCCGATCCGTTGGCAGGAGCGGCGGTCAGCCAGCGCGTATCAGCGTGATCGCTTCGTCCTTGCCGAACAGATAGAGCAATTGTCGCAGAGCCTGGCCGCGCTCGCTCGTCAATGACGGGTCGCGCGACAGGATCAGTTGCGCGTCGTCGCGCGCCGCGCCGAGATATTTGCCGTGAAACTCGGGCCGCGCGATGCGGAAGCCCGGCATGCCACTCTGCCGCGTGCCGAGCACGTCGCCTTCGCCGCGCAGGCGCAGGTCCTCCTCGGCGATGCGGAAGCCGTCCTCGCTGTCGCGCAGGATGGCGAGGCGCGCCTTGGCCGTCTCGCCGAGCGGCGACTTGTAGAGCAGGAGGCAGGTCGACTTGCCGGCGCCGCGGCCGACACGTCCGCGCAGTTGATGGATCTGCGCCAGCCCGAAGCGTTCGGCGTGCTCGATCACCATGATGGTCGCTTCGGGCACGTCGACGCCGACCTCGATCACGGTGGTCGCAACGAGCAGGCGGCTGTCGCCGCGGGAGAACCGCGCCATTGCCGCGTCCTTCTCGGTGCCCTTCATCTTGCCGTGCACGAGATCGACGACGTCGCCGAACTTGCGGCGCAGCTCCTCGTGGCGGTCTTCCGCCGCGGCGAGATCGCTCTTCTCGGATTCCTCGACCAACGGGCAGACCCAGTAGGCGCGCTTGCCTTCGGAAAGCGCGCGGCCGATCGCATCCTCGACCTCGTCGAGACGGTCGAGCGGGATGGTTCGCGTGTCGATCGGCTGGCGACCGGCCGGCTTCTCGCGCAATTCGGAAATATCCATGTCGCCGAAATAGGTCAGCACGAGCGTGCGCGGGATCGGCGTCGCGGTGAGCACCAGCACGTCGACGGCCTCGCCCTTCTGCGTCAGCGCCAGGCGCTGGTGCACACCGAAGCGATGCTGCTCGTCGACGATGGCGAGCGCGAGATCGCGGAAGACGACGTCGTCCTGGAACAGTGCGTGCGTGCCGAGCAGGAGATGGATGTCGCCAAGCGCCAGCCGGTCGAGGATGGCCTGGCGCTCCTTGCCGCGCTCGCGGCCGGTCAGGATCGCGACTTCGATGCCGGCGGCCTCGGCCAGCGGCGCGATGGTCTTTAAATGCTGGCGCGCGAGAATTTCGGTCGGCGCCATGAAGGCGGCCTGGCGGCCGTCCTCGATCACCGCGGCGGCGGCGGTGAGCGCAACCACGGTCTTGCCGGAGCCGACGTCGCCTTGAAGGAGCCGCAGCATGCGTTCTGGCTTCGACAGATCGGCGACGATGTCGTCGACCGCCTTCTGCTGCGAATGCGTCAGCGCATAGGGCAGGGCCTTCAGCACTTTGGCACGCAAATGCCCGTCACCGGCATGCTCATGCCCCGCCTGACGGCGCATATTCGCGCGCACCAGAGCGAGCGCAAGCTGGCCGGCCAGCAATTC
>JBQCFB010000424.1:0-2452 GCA_051959715.1 Pseudolabrys sp. | reverse complement strand
CTTGCCGGCGACGGCGAGCTCCAGCGGCATCCGGCCCATCATCAGGAGGTCGAGTGAGCCGTCCTCGTGATCGGTCGCGAACAGCCGGTCGAGCGCGAGCAGGGTCGCCAGCAGCGCGCCCAGCCACAGGATCGCCGGGCCGATACGCGCCAGCAGGTTGAGGTCCGGCCCGAGCGCGAACGGCATCATCGTGACGACAATGAAGAAGAACAGCGCGCCCATCAGGGCGCCGCCGCCGACCCGGATGGCGATGCGCATGTCGCGCGCAAGGAGGGCGGTGAGGGCGGTCATTGGCCGAGCCTCAGATCGCGAGTAGCGGAAAGCCCGATCGGCCCATGGGTCGCGGCGACGATGATGCCGCCGGTGGCCAGGTGTGTCTGCATGAGACCGGCGAGGCGCTCCTGGCTCGGCGCGTCCAAGGCGGAGGTCGGCTCGTCGAGCAGCCAGATCGGCCGCTGGACCGCCGCCAGCCGGGCGATCGACAGCCGCCGCCGCTGGCCGGCCGACAGGTAGGCCGCTGGCAGACCGGCCAGCGGTCCCAGACCGACCGCATCCAGCGCGGCCGGCAGGGCTTGGCGCGCGCCGCCGAGATATTCGATCCAGAACGCCAGGTTTTCACGCACAGAAAGCGAGGATTTCAGAGCATCCTGGTGGCCGAGGTAATGGGCCTGCTCGGCGATGCTCGTCTCGGCCTCGCCGCCCTGAAGCGCCAGCCGGCCGCCGGCGACCCGCACCAGCCCGGCCAGCATGCGCAGGAGCGACGACTTGCCGGCGCCGTTGCGCCCGGTGATCGTCAGCGCCTCGCCGGCCGAGACGGCAAAGGACAGGCCCGTGAAAACCGTCCGTCCGCCACGCACGCAGGTCAAATTGTCGGCCGAAAGCTGCATGTCAGCGGCGCCGGCCCCGAGCGACGTCGCCGGCCAAAGCCGCCAGACGTGAAAATTTTTCGCAACAGTTTGGAATGGGGCCAACCTCTGTAGCGTCGGACGCGAAAAAACCTTATAAGCCCGCCCCGGCGGCGGTCCGAACTGGATTCACGCGCCGCGAGCTCTCCGGCCTGCAACGGGCCGGCTCGGGACGAGCTTAAATCGATCCAGCACGCATGTCCCGCACGGGAATGGAACCAGTCATATGACGTCGCTCGACAGCTTCAAATGCTGCAAGACCCTCAAGGTCGGCAGCAAGTCTTACGCCTATTTCAGCCTGCCCATCGCCGAGAAGAACGGGCTGAAGGGCATCTCGCGCCTGCCTTTCTCGATGAAGGTGCTCCTGGAGAACCTGCTGCGCAACGAAGACGGGCGCACGGTCACCAAGGACGACATCAAGGCGGTCGCCGAGTGGATGAAGACGAAGACGTCGCAGCACGAGATCGCCTTCCGTCCGGCGCGCGTGCTGCTTCAGGATTTCACCGGCGTGCCCTGCGTCGTCGACCTCGCGGCGATGCGCGACGCGATGGCCAAGCTCGGCGGCGACCCCAAGAAGATCAACCCGCTGATCCCGGTCGACCTCGTCATCGACCACTCGGTCGCGGTTTCCTTCTTCGGCACCAAGGACGCGTTCAAGAAGAACGTCGATGAAGAATATCGCCAGAACCAGGAGCGCTACGAATTCCTGAAGTGGGCGCAGCGCTCGTTCGACAATTTCCGCGTCGTGCCGCCCGGCACCGGCATCTGCCACCAGGTCAACCTCGAATATCTCTCGCGCACCGTCTGGACGCGCAAGGACAAGGTTAAGGTCGACGGCAAGCAGGTGGCGATGGAAGTCGCCTATCCGGACACCCTGGTCGGCGCCGATTCGCACACGACGATGGTCAACGGTCTGTCCGTGCTCGGCTGGGGCGTCGGCGGCATCGAGGCGGAAGCGGCCATGCTCGGCCAGCCGCTGTCGATGGTGCTGCCCGAGGTCATCGGCTTCAAGCTGACCGGCCGCCTGAAGGAAGGCGTCACCGCGACCGACCTCGTGCTCACCGTCACCGAAGCGCTGCGCAAGCGCGGCGTCGTCGGCAAGTTCGTCGAGTTCTTCGGCCCCGGGCTCCAGCACCTGACGATCGCCGACCGCGCCACGCTCGGCAACATGGCGCCGGAATACGGCGCGACCTGCGGCTTCTCGCCGATCGACGACGACACCATCAAGTATCTCAAGGACACCGCGCGCCCGGCCGAGGTCGTGTCGCTGGTCGCGGCCTACGCCAAGGCGCAGGGCATGTACCGCGTCAAGACGACGCCCGACCCGGTGTTCACCGACGTGCTCAAGCTCGACCTCGGCACGGTGACGCCGTCGCTCGCCGGCCCGAAGCGTCCGCAGGACCGCATCGCGCTCAAGGATGTGAAGGCGGGCTTCACCAATTCGATGGAAAAGGAATTCAACAAGGGCAACGAGCTCAACAAGCGCGCCCCCGTTGAAGGCAAGAACTACCAGCTCGGCCATGGCGACGCGGTGATCGCGGCCATCA
>JBQCFB010000423.1:0-4405 GCA_051959715.1 Pseudolabrys sp. | reverse complement strand
CTTCGTCAAGTTCGCGGGGCTGGCGCGCACGCGCGTCGGCGAGGAACTCGGCCTCATCGCCAAGGACCGCTACGACTTCTGCTGGATCGTCGACTTCCCGATGTACGAGTGGAACGAGGAGGAGAAGAAGATCGACTTCTCTCACAATCCGTTCTCCATGCCGAACATGGGCGTCGAGGAATTCCTCGCACTCGACCCGAACGACAACGAGAAGCTGCTTGCGATCAAGGCGATCCAGTACGACATCGTCTGCAACGGCACGGAACTGTCGTCCGGCGCGATCCGGAACCATCGCCCCGAGGTGATGAAGAAGGCTTTCGCGCTCGCCGGCTATGGCGAGGACGTTCTGGAGGCGAAATTCGGCGGCATGCTGCGCGCGCTGACCTACGGGGCGCCGCCGCACGGCGGCATCGCTCCGGGCATCGACCGCATCGTCATGCTGCTCGCCGGCGAGGAGAACCTGCGCGAGGTGGTCCTCTTCCCGATGAACCAGCGCGCCGAAGACCTGCTCATGGGCGCGCCGTCGGAAGTGACGCCGAAACAGCTCCGTGAATTGAACATCCGGCTCGATCTGCCGAAGAAATAAGGGCAAATGGCCTCGTTTCGAGGCCGTTGGCGGCGCGGCGCCGGATACGTCGCGTTAATGGTCGTTAACTCTAAAAGAACCCCCTGCGCCTAGTCTGGCGGTCCGCTCCATGCGGATTTGTCGGGATGTTCTATTCGCTCAGCCTCAGGCGCTCATTGATCCTCGCCGTATGCACGGCGACGGTGACGTTCGTCGCGGCCTACGCCGTCATCAATGGCTTCGCGCACGCCGCGCTCGCATCCTTCCTGTCGGACTGGGGCGGGCAGGTCCTCGACATCGCCACCGCGCTGGTCGCCTCGCTGGCGGCGACGGTGATCCTCGGCGTCGTCATCGCGTTCCACCAGGCCCGCTCGCTCGCGCAGTACCGCACGGCGGTCGACAGCATGCCGCAGGGCCTGTGCATGTTCGATGCCGGCGAGCGGCTGGTCGTGTGCAATTCCAAATATTACGAGATGTACAATCTCGTCATGGACGACGTGAAGACCGGCGCGACTCTGTCGGAAGTCCTGGAACGGCGCGTCGCCAAGGGGACGTTCGCGCGCGATCCGCAGGAATATCGCCGGCAGTTCCTCGCTTCGGTGCGCGAGGGGCGCACCATCACGCATGAGGTCAAGTCGAGCGGCGGCCGCATCCTGGTGGTGACCAACCATCCGACCGGGGACGGCGGCTGGATCGGCATGCACGAGGACGTCACGCAGCGCCGCGCGGTCGAGCAGGAGCGCTCGGCTCTCCAGGACAAGGAAGAGCGGCGCGCGCGGCTCGAGACCGCCATCGGCGAGTTCCGGGCGCGCTCGGAGCAATTCCTCCAGACCGTCATCGACAGCGCCGAGCAGATGAACGTCTCGGCGGCGAATTTGTCCGATGCTTCCGGTCACACTTCGCAGCGCACCGAGGCCGCGGTCGAGACCTCGAACGAGGCCGCGCGCAACGTCGCCAGCGCGTCGGTCGCCGCGGGTGCGCTCAACGCCGCCATCGCCGCCATCACGACGCGCGTCTCCGAGAGCGCCGAGGTGGTGCGCTTCACGGTCGCCGAGGCGCAGTCGGCGCACAAGGACATCGAACTCCTGGCCCGCTCGGCGCAGCAGATCGGCGACATCGTCAAGCTCATCCGCGCCATTGCCAGCCAGACGAACCTGCTCGCCCTGAATGCCACCATCGAGGCGGCGCGGGCGGGCGAGGCGGGGCGGGGCTTCGCGGTCGTCGCGGCCGAGGTCAAATCGCTCGCGGTACAGACGTCGAAGGCGACCGAGGACATTGCCGCGCAGATCGCCGGGGTGCAGTCCTTCACCGGCACGGCGGTGCAGTCGATCGGCCGCATCAAGGACCGCATGGGCCATATCGACGCCAACACGCTCGCCATCGCCGACAGCGTGCAGCAGCAGAGCGTGGCGGCGTCCGAGATCTCGTCCAACGCGGCCGGGGCGGCGGACGGTGCGGAACTCGTCGTGTCCGCTTTGACCGAGGCGGCCGCTGCAGCCTCGAAAACGCGTGAATGGTCCGGTTCGGTGCTGTCTGCCTCCGAGGCCGTCGCCGACGCCGCCGCGCACCTGCGCAACGAGGTCGAGGGCTTTCTCGCGACCGTCGCGGCTTAACGGGGCCGGAACGGCCGATCGCGGCGGCAAGGTATTCTCCTGTGCATGCCGGGGCTTAGCCGCGGCATCTTGTCAAACGGCCGCGGACAGCATAGGACTATCTCCGACATCAAGAGTTGGGCATTGCCCGACGCCAACCTGCTTCCCGAGCAAGGTGGCGCTCCCGAGAGGGAGGATGTGGCCGAACCGGCAACGAAACGGGTCAGTCACAGTCGGTCATGTCTGGCGATCGTTTTCGCTGAAGAGGCCGACACGTCCATGCCGATCAAGATCCCGAACAACCTGCCCGCGCGCTCCGTGCTCGAATCCGAGGGCGTGATGGTCATGCTCGAGAAGGACGCGGTCCGGCAGGACATCCGGCCGATGCGCATCGGCCTGCTCAACCTGATGCCGAACAAGGTGAAGACCGAGACGCAGTTCGCGCGCCTGCTCGGCGCGTCGCCGCTTCAGGTCGAACTCACCCTCATCAAGGTCACCGGCCACGTTCCGCGCAACACGTCGAGCGAGCACATCGGCTCGTTCTACCGCGACTGGGAAGACGTGCGCGGCGAGAAGTTCGACGGCTTCATCATCACTGGCGCGCCGGTCGAACTGCTGCCGTTCGAGGACGTGACCTATTGGGACGAGCTGCGCCGCATCTTCGACTGGACTCTGACCAACGTCCACAATTCGATGAACATCTGTTGGGGCGCGCAGGCGGCCGTGCACCATTTCCACGGCATGGCGAAATATCCGCTGGCGCAGAAGATGTTCGGCGTCTACCGCCATCGCATCCTGGCGCCGGCCTCGCCGTACCTGCGCGGCTTCTCCGACGACTTCTCGATCCCGGTGTCGCGCTGGACCGAAGTGAAGCGCGCCGACATCCCGGCACCGAGCGGCATGATCGTGCTGATGGATTCGGACGAGGCGGGTCTCTGCCTGCTCGACGATCCGGACCATCGCGCGCTGCACATGTTCAATCACATCGAGTACGATTCGAGCTCGCTGGGCGACGAGTACTTCCGAGACGTCGCGGCCAACGTGCCGATCGCCGTGCCGAAGAACTATTTTCCGGAGAACGATCCGAAGCAGCCGCCGCTCAACCGCTGGCGGAGCCATGCGCATCTTCTGTTCGGCAACTGGATCAACGAGATCTACCAGACGACGCCGTATGACCTGCGCGACATCGGCGTTGCGACGACCGACCGCCGCTCGCGCGTCGAGCGCGTTGCGGCGGAGTAGGGGTGCTTGACGCTTTTTACCTTCTTGTCATGGCCGGGCTTGACCCGGCCATCTCGCTTAGAAGGGCAAAGCGTACCACTTGAATCGAGGACACCGGTCTCACGCGACGCGCGGCCCGGTGATGACGCGCTGATGCGCGTCACTTCTCCGGCAACGGGATGAATTCCAATTCGTCGCCCGGCACCTTGCCGAAATGGCCGGCCTTCCAGTCGGCCTTGGCCTGCTCGATGCGGTCTTGCCGCGACGACACGAAATTCCACCAGATGTGCCGCGGTCCATCCATCGGCGCGCCGCCGAGGATGACGAAATGCGTGTCGGTCGCCGCCTTGACCGTGATGCGGTCGCCGGCTCGGAACACGAGAAGCCGCCCGGCCTCGAAGCGGTCACCGGAAATGTCGACGACGCCGTTCACGACGTAGAGCGCACGCTCTTCGTGATCCGGATCGAACGGCAGGCTTGCGCCGGCTGTCAGATGCACGTCGCCGAAGAAGGTCTCGTGCACGACCGGCACGGGCGACGATGCACCGTAGAGCGAGCCGACGACGACGCGCACGTTCTTGCCCGTCTCGGAGACGACAGGGAACTCGCGGACTTCGTGGTGTGCGAAACCGGCGTCCATTTCTTCCTTCGCCGCCGGCAGCGCCACCCACATTTGCAATCCATGGATCGACTCGTGATCGACGCGATGCGAGCCCGGGGTGCGCTCGGAATGAACGATGCCGCGCCCGGCCGTCATCCAGTTCACTTCTCCGGGACGGATCGCGACGGCGGTGCCGAGCGAGTCCCGGTGCATGATCTCGCCGTCGAACAGATAGCTGACCGTGGCTAGACCGATATGCGGGTGCGGCCGCACATCGAGGCCCTTGCCGCCGCGGAATTCGGTCGGGCCGAAATGATCGAAAAAGATGAAGGGGCCGACCATGCGCGTGCGCACCGAGGGCAGGGCGCGGCGGACGGTGAAACCGTCGCCGAGGTCGGCCGTGCGCGGCACGACGACATTGGCGAG
>JBQCFB010000422.1:0-2162 GCA_051959715.1 Pseudolabrys sp. | reverse complement strand
ATTGCGTCAAGACTGACAGGGCGGACAATCGCCGTTAAAACGGGGCGCCGAGACGGGCAGGGCGGCTGCGATCCATGATCGATTCCGGGAACGATACCAATACGTTGGCGGCTCCGCGCGGGAATGCCTGGCGGCGCGTTGCGGCGCTCGTACTGGTGGTCGCCGCCCTGGGTCTGCCGGTCAACCATGTCCCGACCTATGCGCTGCTCGTCGTCGCCGCCGCGGTCGTATTCTGCGGCCAGGTGACGTTGCGTGCCCGCGCTTGGGCGATTGCCGCCGGCGCGGTGGTGGCCGCGGCCGCCGCCGCAACGTTGATCGCGCCGGCGCCGATCGCCGAGGGCGAGAACGTGTTTCTCGGCGGACCTCGCGGCGACGTGCTCGCACGCGACTTGCCGGCCGACGTCTACAAGTTCATGGCTGCGAAATTCGATGCGGTTTATCCCCCGGCGGTGCAGTGCAAGGACACGCCCGGCTGCTGGAAGGACATGCGCGGGCCGGACCGCCTTTATGCATTTTCCGCAGACGGCATCTTCGACAGCGCTGGCGCCTCGCGTGGCGTGACCGGCATCGACTTCAGCGAACCGCTCTGGCTGCGCCTCGGCTTCACCAACGACGTCCGCTACAACTGGGGCACCGACGCACCGGACGTCCATCGCGGCGACCGCGACCGCCGATTCTGGGCCGGCCTGTGGCGCTGGCACACGGCGATGCCGTACTTCGTGATGTATCGCTTCCCGCCCGATTATGTCGGCTCGCGCCTGTGCTGGAGCGGCGATGTGTTGTGGGAAGGCCCCGACGGCCGCTATCAGGCGCTGTCGCATGCCGGCATGGACTGCCGCGTTATCACCGGGGGCGATGTCGGCCGGCAAATCTTCGGCGTGGGTATCGACACCAAGGCGCTGGCAATGACGCTGCATGCACCGGCCGGAGTGACGGCGCGGCTCGTCATCGGCGCCGTGCTGCGCGCCATCGCGGTGCTCGCCGTGCTCATTTTGCTCGTCCGCGTGCGCTGGCGTGCGGTCGCGCCGGTCTTCGCACTGGCCGTGCTCGCCGTCGCCGTGATCGCCATCGACGATGCGAGTTTTCTCGGCGGCTGGCGTCCGATGGACGGCGGCGACGACGGGCTGTTCTACACCGGCGTCGGCCGCGAGATCCTCGAGCAACTGCTTGCCGGTCACATCGGCGAGGCCCTGAGGGGCGGCGAGGGCGTCTTCTATTATGGCGGTCCCGCGCTGCGTTATCTGCGCGCGCTGGAGATGGTCGTGTTCGGCGATACCAATCTCGGCTACCTGTCGATTGTTCTCTTGCTTCCGGTCATCGTCTGGCATTTGTTCCGGCGCTTCCTCGACGAGCCGTTTGCCTGGCGCCTCGCGCTCGTGTTCACCGCGCTGCCGCTCGGTGACATTTTCGGCACGAGCTTCTTCCACTACGCAAAATGGGCCGGACGCGGCTTCGCCGATCCAATGGCGCACATCTGCCTGATCTGGGGCGTGCTGGTCATCGTCGGCGGGCGTGATGAATCCGGCAGCCGCGCGGGAGCGGCGCTCGCCGCATCGGCGCTGATGGCGCTCGCCGTTTGCACCAAGCCGCTGGTCGCGCCGATGGCCGGCGTTGTGCTCTGCTCTGCTGGTCTTGTGGCGCTCTATCGCCGACAGTGGCCGCGCGTGGTCGCGCTGTGCATCGGCTTCAGCCCGGTGCTGCTGATGCCGCTGCACAACTGGTATTTCGGCCACCAGCTCGTGCTGCTCAGCACCAACGCCGATCTGCCGTCGCTGCTGGTGATGCCGCCGGCGGCGTGGGCGGCGGCGCTGCGCGATCTCGTAACGTTGCACTGGGGCGGGCCTGAACTCCACCGCGCCATCGTCCACCTCGGCGATTTGCTGAGAGGGCCGAACGAGAGCACGGCGCTTGTCATTCCGATCAATGCCGCCGCCGCGGCCACGGTGGTCTGGGTCGCGCTGCGCGGCCGGGAGTTCGATCCCTGGCTGCGGATCGTCGCCGCCGCCGTGATCGCCGAATACGGCGCGGCCCTGTTCTACGCGGCGACGGCGCGCTACTTCTTCTCCATGTGGTTCCTGACGCTCCTGGTCGTGCTGGTGGTCATCGCGCAAAAACTGCCCACCTTCCTCGAGCGCCACGGCTACAAGCGGGCGCGGCAGGCG
>JBQCFB010000421.1:0-10372 GCA_051959715.1 Pseudolabrys sp. | reverse complement strand
GCAGATGAACACGTCGATGATCTTGAGCTCCGGCTCGTCCATGCCGCCGTAGAGATGATTGAGGAACATCTCCTTGGTGAGCGTCGTCCCTTTGCGCAGGGAGAGCAGCTCGAGCATCTGGTATTCCTTGCCGGTCAGGTGGACGCGCTGGCCGCCGACCTCGACCGTCTTGGTGTCGAGATTGACGACGAGATCGCCGGTATTGATGACCGACTGGGCGTGGCCCTTCGAGCGACGGACGATCGCGTGGATGCGGGCGATCAGCTCGTCTTTGTGGAAGGGCTTGGTCATGTAGTCGTCGGCGCCGAAGCCGAGGCCCTTCACCTTGTCCTCGATGCCGGCGAGGCCGGACAGGATCAGGATCGGGGTTTTAACCTTTGAGACGCGCAGGGAGCGCAGAACCTCGAAGCCCGACATGTCGGGGAGGTTCAGGTCGAGCAGGATGATGTCGTAATCGTAGAGCTTGCAGAGATCGACGCCTTCCTCACCGAGATCGGTGGTGTAGACGTTGAAGCTCTCCGATTTGAGCATCAGCTCAATGGATTGTGCGGTCGCGCTGTCGTCTTCGATCAGTAGAACGCGCATTAGAAGTCCCCTTCTCGCCGCACGGGCCGTTCAGTTCAGCGCCGCGGGAGCGGCGAGTTGTCAAAAAACGCGGTGGGACAAACCGATTCGACACTATTCCGACATGGTTAACAAAACCTGATTCTCGCTGGCAAGGCCGCCGTAGGCATTTTCGCCCGAATCGGCGTAAGAGATTGCCAGGAACCGGTTTTTCGCCACTCTCCGGCTTCGTGCTCCAGTTCAAGGACCGACGCTAACCGGCCCAGGATCGCCCTTGTCGTCCCGGTCGGATGATTCGAATCCGGCCGCTAGTCCCACGGACGATGACGCAATGATTAACGACCCGGGTAAACAAGCGGTTAAAGGCGGAACGGAGGCGGTAAGCCTAAGGGCTGGTTTATGGCAATTATCACCGTTGTCCCCTGACGCAGGGGCGGAAAAGGTCTGCGCATGAAGGCGCTGGCCGAGCAGATCGGCGATCTGGACGGCGTCGAGATCTACGGACGCGTCGTCGGCGTACGCGGCCTCATGGTCGAGGTCGCCGGGCCGATCCATGCCATGTCGGTCGGCGCGCGGCTGACCATCGAGACCGCGCCGGGCAGGGGCATCCCCTGCGAGGTGGTCGGCTTCTCCGAAGGCCACGCGCTCGCCATGCCGTTCGCCGCGCTCGACGGAGTGAGGCGGGGATGCCGGGCCGTGGTCTCGGCCGCCTCGGCCGCGGTACGCCCGTCGGAGGGCTGGCTGGGCCGCGTCGTCAACGCGCTCGGCGAGCCGATCGACGGCCTCGGGCCGCTGCCGCCGGGTCCTGCGCCCTACACATTCCGCGCCTCGCCGCCGGCCGCCCATGCCCGCCGTCGCGTCGGCGCCCCGCTCGACCTCGGCGTGCGCGCGCTCAACACCTTCGTCACCTGCTGCCGCGGCCAGCGCATGGGCATTTTCGCGGGCTCCGGCGTCGGCAAGTCGGTGCTGCTGTCGATGATGGCCCGGAACGTGGAAGCCGACGTCTCGGTCATCGGCCTGGTCGGCGAACGCGGACGCGAGGTGCAGGAGTTCTTGCAGGACGACCTCGGTCCGGCCGGCCTTGCCCGCTCGGTCGTCGTCGTCTCGACCTCGGACGAGCCGGCCCTGATGCGCCGCCAGGCGGCCTATCTGACACTGGCGATCGCCGAGTTCTTCCGCGACCTGCACAAGGACGTGCTGGTGCTGATGGATTCGGTCACCCGCTTCGCCATGGCGCAGCGCGAAATCGGCCTCTCCGCCGGTGAGCCGCCGACCGCCAAGGGCTACACGCCGACTGTCTTCACCGAACTTCCGCGGCTCCTCGAGCGCGCCGGGCCCGGCGTCGACGAGGGCACCATCACCGGCATCTTCACGGTGCTGGTCGACGGCGACGACCATAACGAGCCGGTCGCCGACGCGGTGCGCGGCATCCTCGACGGTCACATCGTCATGGAGCGGGCGATCGCCGAGCGCGGCCGCTATCCGGCGATCAACATCCTCAAGTCGATCTCGCGGACCATGCCGCGGGCGGCGGACCCGGACTTCGTCCCGGTCATCGGCCAGGCGCGGCAGGCCATGGCCACCTATGCGGACATGGAAGAACTCATACGTCTCGGTGCCTACCGGGCCGGCTCCAGCCCCGAGGTCGACGAGGCTATCGCGCTGCACAAGCCCCTGGAGGCCTTTCTGGGCCAGGCCAAGGAGGATTCCACCTCACTTTCCGAGGGATATCGCCGCCTGAAGGACATCCTGGCGGGCTTGGAAACCGAAAACTAACGTTATTGCCCCACAGTCGAGCCGAATTGGTCCGTGCCGTCCGCGCGGAGCAGGCGCGTATGGCCGCTTCCGGGCGCAAATTCGGGACTTCTGGGGAGTATCCAGTCGATGAAGTCACGCGAAACCCTCATCCGCCTGAAGAAGTTTCAGGTCGACGAGAAGCGCCGCAAGGTGGCGCAGATCGAGTCCATGATTGCGGAATTCGACCGCATCGCGGCCGAGCTCGACCGTGAGATCAAGGTCGAGCAGGACCGCGCCGGGATCCACGATCCGGGTCATTTCGCCTATCCGACCTACGCCAAGGCGGCGATCACCCGCCGCGAGAACCTCCACCGCTCGGCCGGCGAGCTCAAAGGCCAGCTCGACGACGCCCAGGCGGCGCTCGGCGAAGCCTTCGCGGACTTGAAGAAGGTCGAGATGCTCGACGAGCGCGACCAGGCCCGCGAGAAGGCGGAAGCGTCTGCGCGTGAGCAGGCCGAACTCGACCGCATCGCCGCCATCCGCTTCTCCGCCGGCGGCCTGCGCGCCTGATCGGCGACATCCGGAATTGAAAGCGGCGCCGTCATCGACGGCGCCGTTTTCGTTTGTGCCGCCCGCCTCAGTCGCGGGCGCCGGCAATCAACATCGTGCAGGTTAGGCCTTCCGGTGCGTAGTCGAGCGTGACGCGCCAGCCGGAGTCGGCCGCGAGGATGTCCTGGATCAGGCGCGAGCCGAAGCCGCGTCGCGAGGGCTTTGCGACCGGCGGGCCGCCGCGCTCGATCCAGTCGAGCGCGATGCGGCCGTCGGCCCCGCGCGACCACCGGACCGACAATGTCCCATCCGGCACCGACAGCGAACCGTATTTGGCCGCGTTGGTGCTCAATTCCTGGATGGCCGCGGCAAGGGCGAGCGTCAGCTTCGGGCTCATATCGATCGCCGGGCCGTCCATCGCGATACGATGGCCACCTGCGAACGGCGCCAGGGTGCGCTCGATGAGCGCCTTGAGATCGGCGCCGCGCCAGTCGTTCTCGGTGAGCAGATTGTACGCCGCGGACAGCGCGATCAGCCGATGCTCGAAGGCGTCGACATACTCCTTGACGCTGCCGGCGCTCGGCATCGACAGGCGCGCGATCGACTGGACTGTGGCGAGCGTGTTCTTGACGCGGTGATTGACCTCGTCGAGCAGGATCTGCTGGCGCATCATGGCGTGGCGCAAATCGGTCTCGGCCGCGGCAATGTCGTTGCCGACCCGCGCCAGCACCGTTTCCATGCGGTTGACCTCGGCCACCGGTCCCGGGGTCGGATCGATCATCCGCGTCGAGCCGACCTGCATGACGTGCTGCTCGAGGCCGGTGAGACTGGCGAGGAAGCGCCGCGAGATGAGGTGAGCGAACAACAGGCTCACCAGCAGCACCAGTGCGGCGATCACCGCGAACACGAAGACGGTGCGCTGGATCGGCCCGTCAATGACGTCGCGCGGCAAAGCGAGGTTGATGGTCCAGCCGGCCTGCTCCGAGCGCAGGAGCGACGTATAGGTCGGCACGCCGGTACGCGATGTGGCCTCGATCCAGAACGCGGAGTCTTCGCCGATATGTGCGAGCACTTCGGGGATCGTCGGCTTGCCGACCAGATCGCGTCCGGTCTGGAGCGGACGCCGCGCGATGAGGATCCCCTTGCGATCGGAGATGCTGCCGACATAGTCGGCGGGCACATAGGCATCCATCAGCGCGGACAGATAGTTCGGCGAAAGGCCGAGCGCGAGGACATAGCGAATCTCGCCGCCGATGCGGACCGGCACCTCGATCGAGATGATCGGCTGGCGCTCGGTGGTGGTGTAGATCAGGTCGGAGATTTGCGGCTTGCCGGATGCGAACACGCGATCCTGCGCCTCGAGGGCGCTGCGGTGGGGCAGGGCTGTGCCGAAGGGCAGGCGCGTGTTGACGATCTGCTGGCCCTGACGATCGGACAGAACGACGCCGAACGCGTCGCGCAGGTCCCTCATAGCCACCGCGTGACGATAGAATTGTGCGAGATCGCCGCTCTGGAGCGCCGGCGACAGCGCCAGCACCTCGACGTCATTGACGATGTTCTCGACGCGCAGCTCGACGGCGTTGCGCAGCAGCCGGAGGCGCTCGGTAAAATCGGCGCGGGTCTGCTGCGAAGCTTCGCTGACGAAATGATAGGCGAAGATGCCGGCGACGATGGCGATCGGCACGGTCGAGGCCAGCGCGAGCGCCACCAGATAGGCCGGGATCGACCATGCGCGCCGGAGCTTGCCCTTGCTCGCCTCGCCAGTCCGCCGCTGCAACACGCCCCGTGCCCTCGTGCAGCAACATCCTACCAGAGCGGCGGGATTCGCCTCGCCGTTTCGGCGGAGCGGCGCCGTTTTGTGCGGTATTATGCTATGGCGGTCAGGACCCGATGCAGTAGGACGGGTAACGCGGCGTCCACATCCTGGCGTGCACCGCCGCCTCCACACCACCGGCGCTGACACCCTCGGCAAGACCTTCGGCGCAGGCCTGCTTGCCGACCGCGATCGCGACGGCGATGGCGACTTCGCGCAGCGCGGTGACGCGCGGCAGCAGGTTCGCAGCGGGGTCGTGCCGCGCCGGCGACAATGCGGCGAGCGCACGCGCCGCCGCCATGAACATCGTCTCGCTGATGCGCCGCGACTGCGTGGCGATCGCACCGAGGCCGACGCCGGGGACAATGTAGGAGTTGTTGGTCTGGTCGACGTTGAACTTCGCGCCGCGGCGCGTCAGCGGCGGGAAGGGGCTGCCGGCGCCAATGATGGCGCGGCCCTCGCTCCAGCGGTCGACGTCGGCCGGCGTCGCCTCGGCGCAGGACACCGGATTGGACAGC
Source organism: Pseudolabrys sp. (assembly GCA_051959715.1). Classification (GTDB taxonomy): domain Bacteria; phylum Pseudomonadota; class Alphaproteobacteria; order Rhizobiales; family Xanthobacteraceae; genus Pseudolabrys. The sequence continues at coordinate 5,191 of JBQCFB010000421.1, read as the reverse complement.
GGGAAGATGATCGGCCTTTCGTGTTGGGCGGTGAGCGTGCGCACGATGCGCTCGTTGAACGCGCCGAGCTGGCCGGAGACGCCGATCAGCGCTGTCGGCTTCGCATGGTCGATCACGTCCATGAGCGAGACGATGCCGCCCGAGGCCGGGATCTTGCCGCGCGGCTGGAGGAACGGCTTCTGGAATTCGGCGAGCCCGTTCATGCCTTCGACGAGAAGCCCGTCGCGGTCGACGAGATAGAAGCGCCGCGCCGCTTCGTTTGCGTCGAGGCCGTCGGCCACCATCGCGGCCAGGATCAATTTGGCGATGCCGCAGCCGGCCGAGCCGGCGCCGAACACGGCGATCCGCTGCTCCTTCAGCGGAACGCCCGTGACGTTGATGGCGGCGAGCAGCGTGCCCGTCGCCACCGCCGCCGTGCCCTGGATGTCGTCGTTGAACGTGCACAGCCGGTCGCGGTAGCGGTCGAGCAGCCGGTTGGCATTGCTCTTGGCGAAGTCTTCCCACTGTAACAGCACGTGCGGCCAGCGCTCGTTCACCGCCTCGACGAATTCCTCGACGAAGTCGTCATAGTCGCGGTCGCGCACGCGCGCGTGGTTCCAGCCGACATAGAGCGGGTCGCGCAGGTTCTCGGCATTGTCGGTGCCGACGTCGAGCAGCACGGGCAGCGTCGCCGACGGATCGATGCCGCCGCACGCTGTGTAGAGCGCGAGCTTGCCGATCGGGATGCCCATGCCGCCGGCGCCTTGGTCGCCGAGTCCGAGGATGCGCTCGCCGTCGGTGACGACGATCACCTCGGTGCGGTCGAACAGCGGGTTGGCGAGGATCTGCTTGATCGTGCCTTTGCGCGGCAGCGACAGGAACAGGCCGCGCGGCTTGCGGAACAGGCGGCTGAACGAGCGGCAGCCGGCGCCGACCGTCGGCGTGTAGACGATCGGCAGAAGTTCCTCGAGGTTCTGCGCCAGCAGCGCGTAGAACAGGGTCTCGTTGGTGTCCTGGAGATCGCGCAGGAAGGCGTAGCGCTCGAGGTCGGTGGCGAACTCGCGGAAGGCGGCGAGCCGGCGCGTGACCTGCTCGTCCATGGTCGCGACGCGCGGCGGCAGGAGGCCGTGCAAGCCGAAGGCGTCCCGCTCTTCCTCGGTGAAGGCGGTGCCCTTGTTGAAGCGGGGGTCTGCGAGCAGCCGGTAGCCGAAGAGGCCGGCGGGGACGCTGGTGCAACTTTCCGTTGGCTCGGACAAAGGCGGTTCACTCCCGGCGCTCATCCCGGCGAGACTAGCATCCGTCGCTGGCAATGCGAGCGGGCGCCGCCGGGTTCAGGCGCGTGGCCGAGGGAATTAGGCGATCAGAACGCCGCCGCCAAGTCCCTTGCGCCGGGCGACTGCGCCTCGCGCTGCATGGTCGCCTCGATCTCGGCGATGAGGTTGGCGACGACACCCGTGCGCTTGGCGATCGGGTTGCGCCAGTAGCCGTTCGGCTGGAAGAAGTTCGCGGTCGGCACGCGCTGGCGCAATGCCGCGGACATCGTCACCATGTCGATGCCATTGCCGTCGCCGGTCAGGTTCATCAATTCGAGCTCGGCCGCGGTGAGCGGCGCGGTGTAGCCCTTGGCGCGGGCGAAGTGCACGGAGTCAACGAGCTTCTGCACCTGGAGCAGCGGGCCGATGTCGATGTCGAGGACCGCCGCGTGCACGCCCCAGCCGCCGGCCGTGGTCTTGGCCAGCCGGTCGTATTCGCTCCAGCGCGCCGGCACCGTGCGGCAATAGGCGATCATGCGCTTGAGCGCCTCGACCTTGCGGTCGAAGGCGTGGCGCTTCTCGCCGCGCAGCATCACGGCCTTCTGGTGCATGGCGGCGAGGTAACGGTTGCCGAATTCGGCCAGCAGCGAGACTGTGTTGGTCGAGAGCAACTGGTTGTAGCCGAGCGCCGGCGAGATCGCCTTTGCGCGCGTCGGCGTGACGCCGGCCTGGGTGTCGAACGAGCCGCGGCCGCCGGTCTCGAAGGCGTAGACGCCAACCACTTGGTCGCGCGTCAGCCCGGCGGCGGAGGCGGCCATGGCATAGGCCTGCTTGAACTCGCCATCGCTGTGCGGGAGGTCCGGCACGAAGCCGAACTCGTCCGACGCGGCCTTGAGGAAATCGGCCAGCACCGGGATCGGCGCCTGCTCGGGCGGTGTCGGCGCCGACGGGTCGAGCGGGCGCGGCGGGCCGCTATAGGCGGGCGGCTGGGTCAGCACATAGTCGTCGAGCGTCATCGGCTCGTGCGCGCGGCGCTTGGCGTTGCGCACTTTCCGCTTGTCGGAGACCTGGTCCCAGTAGGCGTCGGCGACGCGGGCGTAAGGGCCGTGCACGCGTTCCCAGGCAGCGAGCCTGGACCGGTAGGCGGCCATCGCCGCCTCGTCGGGCACGGTCTGCGCCGGCGCGGCGGTCGCTGCGGTGAGGATCAGAGCGGACAGCAGGAGGGGCGTCAGGCGGCGTCGAACCATGTCCGGGGCGTAGCAGAGAGTGCGATTCGCGGCTTGTGACAAAAAAACGCGCCGCAAATGCGGCGCGTCAGGTGGGGTTCAAGAGGAAGAAACGGATCAACGGATCATCGGCGAGTCGCGGTCGGTCATCACGACCGGGCCGCCGGCGCGAATCACGCTCGGACCCTGCGCGGTCATGATGTCGGTGCCGAGATTGAGTTGGCGCGCGGAGATGCCGACCACCGAGATCAGCAGGGCGGCGGCGAGACCGACCACGACGATCTTCAGGTGCGTGGCGCGGTCGGCGGTGTAGATCGACCAGTTCATATCGGCCTCCCAAGGTTGACCGTATGTCGGCCTGCCTCGGCAAAAGGTTCAAACGCGGGTTCGCCTACCAACGTAGGTATCCGCTCCCGTGTTCCTCAGGGCCGCTCACGGTTGCTTGAAAAGGCGTGACCTGCCGCGAGCGGAGGCCGCAAAAGCGGCCGTCCGGGGGCACAATTTCGTCACTCGTGCGTTGGGTATTTGGCGGCAGGTGCGTGCGAAATCGCGGACGCGCCTCAGGCCGCCTTCTTCTTCTTCAGCGGATAGGCGTCGCTGGTGTACAGCGCGCGGATTTCCTGATGGCCGAGGCGACGCTCGTTGATCTCGATGCAGGCGCCCAGCAGCAGCGGCTCCGGCAATTCCTCCATCGCATAGCGGATGGCATCGGCCGCATTGTCGAACCGGCGATACTTCACCTTGCTCGCCACCTTGCGATTGCGCGACGGAAACAGTTCGGCAGGGGCGGCGTAATCGAATTTCTGCATCCTAAACTCCAGCACAGGCACAATTATACGGGCCGAATGAGCCTCCCGTATATGGGGGCGGAATGGGGCTTTTGGAAGGGCGTTGCAGGCCCCGCGGCCTTTCGCGGTTAACCGGCAATGCCCGGCGCCCGACAGCCAAAGGTGGCACGGCAGGGGCCCGTTTCTGGTCCCGGCGCCGCACAGCCGCCGGTCAGGGACATTACGGTGTTGCCGCGGCCCCCGTCTCTCACTATAAGTAATTGAAACAACAGTAGTTTTTACCCATTCTAAAGTAGGTTCCCGTGATCGTCTGCTCCTGCAACGTGTTGAGCGAGGCCCAGATTCTGGAGTCGCTGAAGGGCGACGCCTCCGGGCGGCCGCGCTCTGCCGGAGACGCCTATCGCTGCCTGGGCTGCGCGCCGCGCTGCGGACGCTGCGTCCAGACCGTGCGGGCGCTCGCAGAGCGGGCCCATCTGGAAAACTGCGCCGTCGGCTGCCCGGCCTGTCCGGCGCACCGCGAGGCGGCCCACGCGGAGCCCGCCGAGATGCCTTATCTGATCGCCGCCGAGTGATTTTTCCCGTTCAGGAGTGCTGGCCATGAAGGGCGACGCCAAGGTCATCGAGTATCTCAACAAGGGTCTCCGCAGCGAACTGACCGCGATCAACCAGTACTGGCTGCACTTTCGCCTGCTCGATAATTGGGGTCTCAACGGCCTTGCCAAGAAGTGGCGCGAGGAATCGATCGAGGAAATGCGTCACGCCGACCGCTTCGTCGACCGCATCATTTTCCTCGAAGGCTTTCCCAATCTTCAGGTGCTCGATCCGCTGCGCATCGGCGAGACGGTCAAGGAGATCATCGAGGCTGACCTTGCCGCCGAGATCGGTGCGCGGTCGCTCTACCAGGAAGCCGCGGCCTATTGCATCGACGTCAAGGACAACCCGTCGCGCGAGCTGTTCGAGCAGCTGATGGCGGACGAGGAAGGCCATATTGATTTCCTCGAGACGCAGATCGATCTCATCGGTCGCGTCGGCCTCGAGCGGTATACGCAGGCGCATATCGACGGCCTCGGCGAAGGCGGCACGCCAGGATTGCGCGGCGACAAATAGCCGCCACGCGAGCCGGACGCGGACTGCTTTTTATCGAGATTTTATTCGGGCGCCGGCATTCGGCCGGTGGTTGGCGGCCCGCGCCTCGACGCAGGCCGGCTTTTATTGCATTCTAATGCCTTGATTTACCGACCGTCTGGTCGCGGAGCGCCCGTGAATGTCGCCTTCTGCTGACGTCGATTCCGGCCTGTTCCACTTCGTGATGATCAAGCCGACGCATTACGACGACGACGGCTATCCGATCCAGTGGTTTCGTTCGGCAATTCCGTCGAACACGCTCGCCTGCCTCAATTCGCTCGCCGAAGACGCGCGCGCACGCGGCGTGCTCGGTGCCGGCGTCGAGATGCGCCTGCACACCTACGATGAGACCAATCGCAGGGTTCGTCCCGACAAGATCATCGACATGATCCGCCGCGAAGGCGGCCGTGCATTGATCGGCCTTGTCGGCGTGCAGTCCAATCAATTTCCGCGCGCGGTCGATCTGGCGCGTCCGTTCGTCGAGGCCGGCCTGCCGGTGTGCATCGGCGGCTTCCACATCTCGGGCTGCATCTCGATGCTGCCCGAGCTGCCCGGCGACATCAAAGCGGCGCAGGCGATGGGCATCTCCTTCTTCGCCGGCGAGGCGGAAGAGCACCGGCTCGACGAGGTTCTTCAGGATGCGTACCGCGGTGCGCTCAAGCCTCTCTACAATTACATGGAGGCGCTGCCGAACCTGATCGGCGAGCCCGCGCCTTACCTGCCGCGCAAGCACGTCAAGCGCACGGTCGGCAACCTGTCGTCGATCGATCTCGGCCGCGGCTGCCCGTACCAATGCTCGTTCTGCACCATCATCAACGTG
>JBQCFB010000420.1:0-2892 GCA_051959715.1 Pseudolabrys sp. | reverse complement strand
GGCGATGGGGATGGGGTCCCCCGACAACCGCCGACATCCCGATGTGGGCTGATGACTCCTGCCGGATCAACCGCGGCAGGACTCCGTTCGCCGCCAGACACGAGGATGGATCATGGCCTACATCGTTGTCTTTCTCGGCGGGGGTCTAGGCGCCGCGCTGCGCCACGGCATTAATCTGGCGGTTGCGCGCATGCTCGGCGCCGGGTTCCCCTACGCGACCTTCTTTATCAACGTCACCGGCTCCTTCGTGATGGGGTTGATCGCGGCCTGGTTCGCGTTCAAGGGCGACGCCTCGCAGCATTGGCGGCTGTTTCTGACCACCGGCATTCTCGGCGGCTACACCACTTTCTCGACGTTCTCCCTCGACGCGGCGCTGCTTTACGAGCGCGGGCAGCTCATGCTCGCCGTGGTCTACGTGACCGGTTCCGTCGTGCTCGGCCTCGTCGGCCTGTTCGCAGGGCTCGCGATCGTCCGCGGCATGACGTGAACCTCGCCGACCGCGGTAAAGCACGGATTGTTCAGGGATTTCATCGCATTGAGCCGCCTGCCCCGCGGTGGTAGTCTGCCGCCTGCGGCGATTGCTGCCGCGCAGGAGACGTTCGAGACATGCGTAAGCTTGTGATCGTGTTCGTTGCGTTGAGCATTCTGGCGCTGCCTGCGCATGCGCAGCGGCGCGGCGCCGACCAGGGTCCGACCCCGGAGGAGATCCAGAAGAAGCGCGACGCCGCCGAGCTCGACCAGAAATACAAGGCGGCGATCAAGATCCAGTCGGCCACGCAGACCAATACGAAGAAGGACCCGTGGGCGAACATGCGCAGCGCCTCCGACGGCAAGAACCAGTGAGCACATTCCAGATCGTGCGGATCGTCTCGGTGCTGACGGGCGCCGCGGTTCTGTTCGCGATGACGCAGACGCTCGGTTACCAGTTCTATATCGGATTGCCGGTGGCGATCGTGGCTTACACGATCGTGCTGATCGCGCTCGGATTGGCGCTCAAGGCGGAGCCGCCGCCGCGCCGCTGAGCGGCTTGCCTCCGCCGTGCCGGAGTGAGACAAGCGCGCCATGAACGACGAAACGCGCGACCAAACGCCCAACGCCGCCGACACGCCGCCCGACCGCCTGTCGGTCGATCCGCGCAGCCCTGGGTTCAATGCCGAGGTCCTGCAACGCGATGTCGGCATCCGCTTCAAGGGTGTCGAGAAGAACAACGTCGAGGAATACTGCGTCAGCGAAGGCTGGATCCGCGTGCAGGCAGGCGCCGCCAAAGACCGCTACGGCCGGCCTCTCACGATCAAGCTGACCGGCGAGGTCCAACCCTATTTCAAGGACCAGCCCGCGGGCTGAACGCTTAAGCTCACGTCGTCATGAGCAGCGACAGCATCCGCAGCGAGATTGAGCGGCTCGAAGAGCGGATCGAGTCCCTGCGCCTGTCGCTCACCCGCTGCCGCAAAATCTCGCTCGCAGCCAAGACCGCAATCACCGGCGGCTTCGCCTGGCTCGCGCTCACGTTCCTCCTGATCGCGCCGTTCTGGCCGTCGCTCTTCTTCGGCGCCATCGCCGCGGTCATCGGCGGCATCGTGCTTCTCGGCTCGAACGCGACGACCTGGAACGAGACCGAAGCGGCTCTCGTGAAAGCGGATGCAGAGCGCCGCGCGCTGATCGACGATATCGGGCTCACCACCGTCGACGCGGGCGTGCAGCGGCTGCACTGAAATCAGGTGCCCACGCGCAGCGGCGCATTGAGTTTGCGCAGAAGCGCGATCACCGACAGCGCGGTAATGCGGCCGGTCTTCGGGTTTTCGCTCGGCACATTGGCGATCGACATGGAGAAGCGCGCGGAGTCGGCGTCGACTTCGATGCTGTGATTGTTGCGGTCGAGATTCGGATCGGCCCAGATCTCGAGCCGCGTCTTGTCGGGGCCGAAACCGGCAAGCGACAAGGCCGCCGCGACATTGACGTTGGCGGGGAATCCCTTCGCGCCCTCGCGCGCAGAGCCGTCGAATATCTTGGTCGCTTCGCGCAAGCCCTCGAGGTCGATGCCCTTCTCGACCACATAAGGCGCGCCGAGCAGGCCCTTCACCGGCTTCCGCGTGATCATGCGCACCGAACGGATCTCGCCTTCGGCGGCCGCGTTCATCGCGTCGAGCCCGATCAGCGCGCCGGTCGGCACCGCGATCTGGCCGCCGTTCGTCCTGGCAATGTCGACGAGGTCCCAGTTGGTCAGGAGCGCGCCGGCGGAAAGCACGACCGCCATCTTGCCGCGCGCGACAAACGGCTCGACGATCTGGCGCAGAATCGAGGCGGGCGCGCACTCGACGACGATGTCGGCTTCCGCTTCCAGTCCCGCGACGGGCACGACCTTCGGCTTACGCTTGAGCCGGTCGAACTCCGGCCGCGGCTTGTCCGGATTTCCGACAGCGACTGCGGTGAGCGCCAGGCCGGGCAGCCCTTCGTCGAGTGCCTGCATCACCTTGAGACCGATCGGGCCGAGACCGGCGATTGCGACGCGCTGCATCTTCTTGTCCTCGGCCATTTCGGCGTCCCGCCTTACCACTCTTCTGGGCTGTTGCTGCCGTGCCTAGCGCAGCGAGATCACCGCGGCAACCATGCGCCGCTCTCCTTCTTGTGCCGCCGCGAGAGGTATGAGCATAGTCCGGCCTCCAAAAGGAGGAGGATTTATCGAATGAAAAGAACAATTCTCGGGGTCGCGCTTGCGGCCGCGATGGCGGTGTCCGGCAGCGCCGGCGCGCAGGACTTCCCGACACGCCCGATGACCATGGTGATCCCGTTCGCCGCCGGCGGTCCGACCGACCTGCTCGGTCGCGTCGTCGCCGCGAAGATGGGCGAAATTCTCAAGCAGAACGTCATCGTCGAGAACGTCGGCGGCGCCGG
>JBQCFB010000419.1:0-3983 GCA_051959715.1 Pseudolabrys sp. | reverse complement strand
CCGCGCGGCTCGCGGCGCACGTCGTAGATATAGGCGCGGATGCGGTCGCCGTTGCGGAACACTTCGCGCGGCAGCAGCTCGTCGCGGCGCACGATGGCCTCGCCGCGGCCGAGATCGACGACGACGTTGCCGTATTCGACGCGCTTGACGATGCCGTTGACGATGTCGCCGATGCGGTCCTTGTACTCGGCGTACTGACGGTCGCGCTCGGCCTCGCGCACCTTCTGCACGATGACCTGCTTGGCCGACTGCGCGGCGATGCGGCCGTATTCGAGCGGCGGCAGCGGATCGGCGATCGTGTCGCCGACCTGCGCGGCCGGATGACGCTTGCGTGCGTCGTCGACGGTGATCTGGTTTGACGGGTTCTCGACCGCTTCGACCACCAGCATGTGGCGGGTCAGGCGGAGATCGCCGGTCTTCGGTTCGATCTCGGCGTGCACGTCGGTCTCGGCGCCGTAGCGCGAGCGCGCCGCCTTGGCGATGGCGTCCTCCATCGCGGCGATGACGATGCCGCGGTCGATGGCCTTTTCGCGCGCGACCGCGTCGGCGATCTGCAATAGCTCGAGCCTGTTGGCGCTGACAGCCATAGCTCACTCTCCTCCTTTGACGGCAGGGCTCTGGGGCCGGTGCCGGGATTGTCTGACTTCGCGTCTCTCTTCGCGTTTGGCCGCGCGCCGTTCGCGCTTGGCCGCCTTCTCGCGCCGCAGAGCCTCGGTCACCAGTTCGTCGGTGAGCACCAGCTTTGCTTCGCTCATGTCTTCGATCGGCAGTGTGACGATCGGGTCCTCGCCTTCGGGCGCTTCCGCGCGCGACAGCCGCGCCACGTCGCCTTCCGTGCCGGCGAGCGTGCCCTTGAAACGCTTGCGGCCGTCGACCGCCACGGCCATCTCGATCCGCACCAGGTGCCCGGCATAGCGGTCGAAGTCCGACTTGCGCACCAGCGGCCGGTCGATGCCCGGCGACGAGATTTCGAGCCGGTAGGCCTTCTCGATCGGGTCGGCCACGTCCATGACCGGCGACAGCGCCCGCGAAATGTCCTCGCAGTCGTCGATGGTCAGGGTGCCGTCCGGCCGCTCGGCCATGATCTGGACGGTGCAGCCTTCGGCGGCCGAGACGCGCACGCGGACCAGCCGGAAGCCGATCTGGGCCAGCACCGGCTCGACGATGGTCGCGACGCGGGCCGGCAGGCCCGGCTCGACGATCAGCCGCGGCTCGTCATCCTGTGCTGTGGCGGCGAGGGCCGCCTGCGTCTCGTTGGACACCATTTGGTAACAAAAAAGAGCGGGCCCCCGGAAGGACCCACTCTCACAAACCTGATTTGGTTATGAGGGTGTATTGCTTACGGTCGGAAATATAGCGGTTTTTCGACCCTGCGCAAGGGCGAAGTCTCTGCGTCAGGGCTAACTTTTCCTTCAGAATCGCCGTTTAAATTTGCCTAAGACCGCGGCCGCGGTCCTTTTCCTGTTGGGTGTCGCGAGTTCCGTATGGGTGCCCCTGCCTCCCTGCTTCCCGAGCTGGAAGAGGTCGTTCAGCACGGCTCCGCGGAAAAGCGGGCCGAGACGCTGCGCCGGATCACCGGGCTGTTCCTCGACGGCGCCAACGCCTTCAAGGGCGAGCACGTCGCCGTCTTCGACGACGTCATCGGTTACCTGATCGAGGAGATCGAGGCCAAGGCGCTTGCCGAATTGTCGCGCAAGCTAGCGCCGGTCGAGAACGCGCCGGTCAAGGTCGTCACGCGTCTTGCGTCCTCCGACGACATCGAGGTCGCCGAGCCTGTGCTGAAGCAGGCGCATATCCCCGATCCCGAACTCATCCGCATCGCCGAGACCAAGGGTCAGGCGCATCTGCTCGCGCTGTCGTCGCGCGGCGACGTCAGCGAGGCGCTCGCCGACGTCATCGTCGCGCGCGGCGACCGCGACGTGTCGCGCTCGATCGCCACCAATGCCACGGCGAAGCTGTCCGAGGACGCGTTCAACACCCTGGTCAAGCGCGCCGAGCAGGACGGCGTTCTCGCCGAAAAGGTCGGCAAGCGCACCGATATCCCGCCGCGCCTGTTCCGCCAGTTGCTGATGCAGGCGAGCGACGTCGTGCAGAAGCGCCTCCTGGCGCAGGCCAAGCCCGAGACCCAGGCCGAGATCCGCAAGATCCTCGCGCGCGTCACCGACGAGGTCGGCGCTCGCGCCGCGCCGCGCAACTACACCGCCGCGCTCGCCGCCGTGCGCCAGATGCACAAGGACGGCAAGCTGACGGAAGCCGAGATCGTCGCCTTCGCCGAAGCCGGCAAGTACGAGGAGACGATCGCGGCGCTCGCGACTTTGTGCGCCGTGCCGGTCGAGATCGTCGATCGCCTGATGAACGGCGAGCGCGCCGATCCGGTTCTGATTCTGGCGCGCGCGGCCGGCTTCGGCTGGCCGACGGTGCGCGCCGTGATCTCGTCGCGGCCGGGACCGAAGCCGTCCTCGCAGGTGCTGCAGGCGGCGTTCGAGAACTTCGAGCGGCTGACGCCGGCGACCGCGCAGCGCGTCGTGCGCTTCTGGCAGGTGCGCCAGGGCACGGGCGAGTAGCGCGGCTACTTTTTCCTGAAAATGAAATACGCCGGCGTGCGGCCCTCGCGGATCGCCTTCGCCTCGTAGCGCGTGCGCACGAAGCCGTCCCACGGCTTGCGCCAGTCGTCCGCACGCTGCGCCGTCCACACGAATTCATCCGAACGCAGGATGCGCATCAGCGTGTGCTCGGCGTAGCTCGGGATGTCGGTGGCAAAGCGGAATTCGCCGCCGGATGTCAAAAGGCGCGCGAGCCGCTTCAGGCTGTCGTCCTGCACGAAGCGTCGCTTCCAGTGCCGCCGCTTCGGCCACGGATCGGGATAGAGGAGATCGATGCGCGTCAGCGATTGTGCCGGCAGCCAGTCGACGAGCGCGCTGGCGTCGCCGTGATAGAGGCGGATGTTGTCGAGCGCCTTCTCGTCGATCGCGACCAACGCCTTGGCGATGGCGTTGAGGAAGCCGTCGGTGCCGATATAGCCGACCTGCCGGTTCGTCTCCGCCTGCGCGACGAGATGCTCGGCGCCGCCGAAGCCGATCTCGAGCCGCACCTCGCCGGCGCCGGCAAACAGCGCGCGCAGGTCGGCCGGCGCGGGCCGCGACAGATCGACGGTGATCTTCGGCAGCAGCGCATCGAACAGCGCCGCCTGCCGCGGCTTGAGCGCGTGGCCCTTGCGGCGGCCGAAGAAGGCGCGTTGCGATGCGTCGGCGTCGGACATCATGCTCCGTCATGCCCGGACATGGCGAAAATGAAAAGGCCGGGCGTGGTGCCCGGCCTTCTGTCGTGCTGGATCCCCGCGTTCGCGGGAACGACCGGCGAGCCGCTTACTTCAGCGCGCTCTTGATCTGCGAGGCGAGGTCGGTCTTCTCCCAGGAGAAGCCGCCGTCCTTGTCCGGCGCGCGGCCGAAATGGCCGTAGGCGGCGGTGCGGCGATAGATCGGCCGGTTCAGCTTGAGCGTGCGCCGGATGTTGGTCGGCGTCAGGCGGAAGAGCTGCGGCAGGACCTTCTCGAGCTTCTTCTCGTCGACCTTGCCGGTGCCGTGCGTGTCGACCAGCACCGACATCGGGTCAGCGACGCCGATCGCGTAGGCCACCTGGATCGTGCACTTGTCGGCGATGCCGGCCGCGACCACGTTCTTGGCGAGATAGCGCGCGGCATAGGCGGCCGAGCGGTCGACCTTGGTCGGGTCCTTGCCGGAGAAAGCGCCGCCGCCGTGCGGGGCGTAGCCGCCGTAGGTGTCGACGATGATCTTGCGCCCGGTGAGGCCGCAGTCGCCGTCGGGGCCGCCGACGACGAAGTTGCCGGTCGGGTTGACCAGGAAGTCCGCGGCCTTCTCCGGCATCCAGCCTTTCGGCAGCGCCGATTCAACGGCGGTGGAAATCATCTCCTTGATCAGGCCCGGCGTATACTTCTTGCCGTTGCGGCTCTTCTCGTTGTGCTG
>JBQCFB010000418.1:0-7779 GCA_051959715.1 Pseudolabrys sp. | reverse complement strand
CGCGGCGAACGCCTCGGGCATCAATGACGGCGCCGCCGCCGTGGTGCTGATGAAGGCGTCCGAAGCCGCCAAGCTCGGCCACACGCCGCTCGCCCGCATCGTGTCGTGGGCGCATGCCGGCGTCGATCCGGCGATCATGGGAACCGGGCCGATCCCGGCCTCGCGCGCCGCGCTCAAGAAGGCCGGCTGGAAGACCGACGACCTCGATCTCGTCGAGGCCAACGAGGCCTTCGCGGCGCAGGCCTGCGCCGTCAACAAGGACCTCGGCTGGGATACCAGCAAGGTCAACGTCAACGGCGGCGCCATCGCCATCGGTCATCCGATCGGCGCCTCGGGCGCGCGCGTTCTCGTGACGCTGCTCTACGAGATGCAGAAGCGCAACGCCAAGAAGGGCCTCGCGACCCTCTGCATCGGCGGTGGCATGGGTATCGCCATGTGCGTCGAGCGGTAGTGCTGAAACGCTAGCCGCACTGCACAACTAATAACTTGATCTGCGTCATGGCCGGGCTTGTCCGCATGTCGGGTTTACCCGACATGCGGATTTTTGATTTGACGCAACTCCGGCATGCCGGAGTTGCGTATGCCATGCACGTCTTTAAGCTGTCATCGAGAGAGGACATGCGTTCCGGCGTGGGGCCGGGACCGACAGCAAATTTGTCAGAAGGGGAATGACATGGGGCGTGTTGCATTGGTCACCGGTGGAACCCGCGGCATCGGCGCGGCGATCTCCAAGGCGCTCAAGGCGGCGGGACACAAGGTCGCGGCCAATTACGGCGGCAACGACGAGGCGGCGCAGAAATTCAAGGCCGACACCGGCATCGCCGTTTTCAAGTGGGACGTGTCCTCCTTCGATGCGTGCAGCGAGGGCATCAGACAAGTCGAGGGCGAGCTCGGGCCGGTCGAGATCCTCGTCAACAATGCGGGCATCACGCGCGACGCCATGTTCCACCGCATGACGATCGAGCAGTGGCAGCAGGTCATCAACACCAATCTCGGCTCGCTGTTCAACATGACGCGGCCGGTGTGGGAAGGCATGCGGACCCGCAAGTTCGGCCGCATCGTCAACATCTCGTCGATCAACGGCCAGAAGGGCCAGATGGGCCAGGTGAACTATTCGGCGGCCAAGGCCGGCGATCTCGGCTTCACCAAGGCCTTGGCGCAGGAAGGCGCGCGCGCCGGCATCACCGTGAACGCGATCTGCCCCGGCTACATCAACACCGAGATGGTGCAGGCCGTGCCGAAGGACGTGCTGGAGAAGTCGATCCTGCCGCAGATCCCGATCGGCCGCCTCGGCGAGCCGGCGGAGATCGCGCGCTGCGTCGTCTTCCTGACGGGCGATGATGCCGGCCTGATCACCGGCGCGACCATCTCCGCGAACGGCGGGCAGTACTTCACTTAAAGAGCGCGCTACCAGGTGATGCGGCCGCCGGCCGTGCCGGCGACCATCGTGCCGCGGCTCGAGAACTCGCTGTCGACGCGGGCGAAGATCTCGCGCGTCGCGTCGACCGACCACGTGGCGCCGCCGCTGAAGCGTGCGGCGTCGCTTGCCGGCCGCGCGCCGTCGACCGTGAAGCCTGCCGCCGGAATGCTGACGAACGTCGCGGAAATCTGCCGCTCCGGCATGAACTCGTGCACCCAGGACGCCCGCAGGAACGGCCGCACGGTTTGTCCGTTGCCGAACGCGTATCGGCCGTCGAGCTGCGCGCCGACGAAGGTCGGCAGCGACGTCGTCTGGCGAGAGCTGTAGTTCAGGCCAAGCGTGCCGGCGCCGCCGGTCGCGGTGGTGGAGCTTTCCGTATAGCCCTGCTGCCAGAGCACCGCAGGTTCGATCGCCACGAACGGCGTCACCGCATAGCCGGCGATGCTGTGGCGCCAGCCGAGTTCGAAACGGCCACCGATCTGGTCGCTGCCGAAGCGGCCATGCGCGCTCTCGGTCGTGCCGATGCCGGTGATGGTGCGGTCCGTCGTGTTCTCGAAGTGCGCGTAGTTGGCCGTCGCCAGCGCGTAGACATTGCCCCAGCGCGACACGGCGTAGCCGCCGACATGGCCGCCATCGAGATGGCCGCTGGTCGACAGGCTCGACACCGAGAACGACGAGGCGCTGCCGCCGGCGGCGAGGCCGAGCAGCAGATCGGCGCCGAAGGTGCGCTCGACGCCGAAGGCGCCGCCGCCGGTGTTGACCGTCTGGCTGGCGGTTCCGGAGCTGCCGTCCACCGTGCGTGTCGCGCCGAATCCGAGCGCCCAGGCCCGCCACTCCGGCGCCTTGGGCGCACGCTGCGGCCGCAGCGACGCGAAAGCCTCATAGCCAGGCTTCGTCGCCTTCTCGTCGGCAGCGTATTGCAGCGGCGCACCGAAGCCGCTGCCCTGCGAGCCGGTCAGCCAGGCGAGGCCCTGCTGCGTCATCGTGTTGTTGAACGTCTCGCCGGCGCCGAACGCGCCGGTCTGCGTTGCGGCCGTGCCGGAGCCCGAGAGCTGATCGAGCACTGTGATCGATGTCGCGGCGAGCAGGTTGGAATAGAAGGTCGCCAGCGCCCCCGTCAGCGACGTCGAGTATCCCGGCTCGAGCACGTTGCCGACGGCACGCTGGTTGTCAGTCGCGCCGGGCACCGAGCCGAACGGGATGCGGTCGAGCTGGAAATTGATGGCCTGATAGCTCGTCGGGTTGCTCGTGTCGTAGAGCGGCGTCACGTTGAAGAAGGGCGAGGATGAGACGTAGTGGTCGAACGGCGCAGTGATCGTGTTGCCGAGGAAAAGACCGTATCCGCTGATCGTGATCGCCGTGCCGGAGAACGTCTGCGACGAGTAGAGCTGCGGCTGGATGACGATCTTCACCGTTCCGCCAGGGACGAGCGCGTCGGCGGACAGGTTGTCGATCAGGCCCGTATTGTCCATGCGCAGGGCCAGCGTACCGGTCGACGTCTGCACGAACGTGTTGGCGGCGCCGAATCCGGCCTGGTTCAGGATCAGGAATGTCGGGAAGCCTTGCAGCGAAGATCCGGTGACCTGAATCAAACCCGAGTTGCGCAAGGTATTGCCCGCGCCGTCGACGGTGATGTAGCCGTCGATGACGCCGCCGGACTTGTTCTCGGCGACCGTTCCGGTCGCGCAGCCGCAAATATCGAGGGCGGTGCCACCGCCCGATGCGGACAAGGTGCCGAAATTGTAGAACTGGTTGCCGGGGTCGACGAGCTGAACTCCGATGCCGAAGTTTCCGGCTGTAATCGTCCCGTTATTGGTGATCACGTTCTGGGTGTCGGCTTGAATGCCGATGCCGTTGCCGGCCGAGATGGTGCCGTTATTGACGATGCGATGGTTTGCGCCGACGGAAATTCCGAAACCGAAGTTCGTGATCGTGATGGTGCCGTTGTTCGTGACATTGGCGGCGGCCGGCAGCGACGTGTTCGTGCCGAGCTTGATGGCATTTCCGTCGGCAGCCGTGATGCTGCCATTGTTCGTCACCGTGTTGTCGGCACCCGCATTGATGGCGTCCGTCGCGCCGGTGGCGGTCACAGTGCCGTTGTTGGTGATCGTGTTGCGGTCGCGGAGAAGAATTGCCGCGAGGCCGTTGTCGTTGACGGTCGCGCCCGATTGTACGTTGACGGTGAGATTGTCGCCGGCGGCGTTCAGATAGCCCCCCGTGCCCGGCGGCGAGCAGGTCACGGTCGATCCGTTCAGGAAGCAATCGGCGCGGGCTGGCGTCGACAGAAGGGTCAGTACGCCAAGCGTCGCGAGGGCACACAGGCCGCCCGCCGCAAACCAACTCCGCAGCGCCGAACGCGCGCACATGCCTGAAACGCCACCCCTTGCCGTCCCTTTCCGGGACGGGCCCGCCACATAGATCGATATTACAAGAGGCGGCCGGTATTCACCACCGGTTATGCAACGTATGCTGAATTCCGAATTCGGACGGATTCTCTAGAAAAATCCGATCGACTCGCAGCCTGAGCCGGCCTTGAAGTGCCCGCTGTTGCGACGGCGCGGAACGTCGATCATGTGCACCGTGCCGTCACCTTGGCAGCCGACGAGCAATTCCTCGCCCCTGAAGGCGAAGTCCATCGGCTGGCTGCCGACGCCGATCGCCGATTGATGGCCGAAGGTCGCCGCGTCGATGATGCTGATCTTGTTGCTGTTGAGGCTCGACACGACCAGCAAGGCGCCGTCGGGGGAAAAGCGCGCGATCTGCGCCGCCTTCTCGACGCCTTCGAGCGGCACCGTGCGCACGACCTTGCCGGCCGCGGTGTCGATCACGAACACGACCGGGCTGTCGTCGCTGACCGCGATCACCGTCGTGCCGTCGGCTGAGACGGCGATGCCGGCGAGTTTCTCGGGCGTCGCGATCTTGCCGAGCAGTTTGCGGTTCGGCACGTCGATCACCGAGACGGTCGCGTCTTCCTCATTGTCCGTGTAGAGGCGCTTGCCGTCGTCGGGGATGGCGAGGCGGTGGCCGTTGGTTGATCCGGAATCGATCGTGCCGACGACCGTGTTCGTCTTCGGATCGATCGCCGCCACCTTCGCGCTGTTCTCGCAAGTGATGTAGATGAGCCCGTCGGCACAAAGCCGCAGCGTGTGCGGCGCGCTCAGCGGCGAAAGGTCGATCGTGGCGATGTGCTTGCGCGCGAGGCAGTCGATCACCAGCAGGACATGACCGGGGTTGGGGTTTCGGCCGTGAATGCCGTCCCCGAAGATCGGCACGTAGGCGCGCCCGGTTTCGGGGATCACCAGCAGTTCGTGCACCGTCTTCTGGAAGCCGTCGAGGACCGTCTCGATCAGGTGTGTGCGCGGATGGAGAAACAGGATCTTGGTGCCGATCTTGTCGACCGCGATCATGCCGCGCACGGCCTTGTTGCCGATCATCGCATCGCCCCCCGCTTATTCCGGCCGCAACAGTATAGGCACGGATGGCGGGCACAAGCCGTCCTCCCGTCGAGTTGTCGCCGTCTTGCAACTGCGCTACCCACGGCCCGCCCATGTCCACCGCCCGCGCAACGCTTGTCGGCTTCTCCGCGATCCTGATGTGGTCGCTGCTGGCGCTCCTGACGGTCATGTCGGGACGCGTGCCGCCGCTCCAGTTGCAGGCGATGACCTTCGCGATCGGCGGCGCCATTGGCGTCGTCTGGGTGGCGCGCAACAAGGCCTGGGGCGCGCTTGTTCAACCGGCGAAAGTCTGGGCGCTCGGCGTCGGCGGGCTCGCCGGCTATCACGCGCTCTATTTCGCCTCGCTTCGCTTCGCGCCGCCGGCCGAGGCGGGACTGATCAACTATCTCTGGCCGCTGCTGATCGTGCTGTTCTCCGGCTTCCTGCCGGGGGAGCGGCTGCGCGGCAAGTCGGTCCTCGGCGCACTGCTCGGGCTTGCCGGCACGGTCGTCCTGTTCATGGGCAAGGGCGGCACGCTCGGGCTCGACAACTGGCCGGGCTATGCCTGCGCCTTCTGTGCCGCCTTCGTCTGGTCTGGCTATTCGGTGCTGTCGCGCCGCTTCGCCGCCGTGCCGACGGCGACGGTCGCCGGCTTCTGCGTCGCGACGGCGATCATTGCCGGCGTCGCGCACGTCTCGTTCGAGACGACCTTGTGGCCGCAGGATGCGACGCAGTGGCTCGCGGTCGTCCTGCTCGGCATCGGCCCGGTCGGCCTCGCCTTCTATGTCTGGGACATCGGCGTCAAGCGCGGCGACATCCGCCTCCTCGGCGTCGGCTCCTACGCGGCGCCGGTGCTCTCGACTTTGGCCCTCGTGCTTGCCGGCTACGCGCCGGCCAGCGCGAGCCTCGGCTTTGCCGCGCTGCTCATATCGGGCGGCGGCCTGATCGCGGCCTGGGACAAGAAGAAATAGTCAGCGCGGCGAGAAGTCTCTCGGCGCAAGCTCGAACGTCTCGAACACGAAGCCAGGCGCCACCGTGCAGCCGACCAAAGTCCAGTCGCCGAGGCTCTCCGCCGCCTGCCAGGCGCGCGCCGGCACGGTCGCCTGCGGTGCCTCGTCGGCGTGCACGTCCGGGCCGAGCCTGACGATCTCTTCCTTGACGCCATCGACGATCTCGAGCTTGAGCGGCGCACCGGCGTAGTAGTGCCACACCTCGACGGCGTCGATGCGATGCCAGTGCGAGCGCTCGCCGCGCGCGAGCAGGAACAGGATCGCGGTCGAGGCCGGCCGGCCGCCGATCAGATGCGTGTCGCGGAACGTCTCGCGATAATGCCCGCCTTCCGGATGCGGCTTCAGCGCGAGCTTCGCGATCATCTCGGCGGCGGTGGGCATCTACATCCCTCGTCGTCATGAGGTGCTCGGCGCGACAGCGCCGAGCCTCGAAGGACCTGTGCGTTGGAATTGACTCAGAGACCCTTCGAGGCCGTCGCTTCGCGACGGCACCTCAGGGTGACGGGAAAGTCAGAACTTGTTCTTCCTCGCCCGCACTTCCGTGAACACGTCCGCCGCGGACTTGCCCGCAAGTCCGACATTGGCTGCGACATCGTCGCGGTCGGCGCGCAGGAACGGGTTGGCGAGCTTCTCGTCGCCGATCGTCACCGGGATCGTCGCCGTGCCTTCCTGCACCTGCCTCTTCGCCTGCGCCTCGCGCGCGGACAGCACGGAATTGTTCGGCTCCACCGTCAGCGCGAACTTGATGTTCGCCAGCGTGTATTCGTGTCCGCAATAGATTGCGGTGTCGTCCGGCAGGTCGCGCAGCTTCTTCAGCGAAGCCCACATCTGCGCCGGCGTGCCTTCGATGACGCGGCCGCAGCCGATCGAGAACAGCGTATCGCCGACGAAGGCGACCTTGTCGCCGTGGAACCAGTACGCGATGTGGTCGAGCGTGTGGCCCGGCGTCTCGATGACATTGGCGGAGAGCTTTCCGACCTTGACCGTTTCGCCTTCCTTCACGGTCTCGTCGACGGCGGGGATCTTGTTTCCGGCGGGCGCGACCACGCGGCACTTGTGGCGCGCCTTCAATTCCTCGATGCCGCCGGTGTGGTCATGGTGATGATGCGTGACCAGGATGTCGGTGAGCTTCCAGCCGGTCTCCTTCAGCGCCGCCTCGACCGGCGCCGCCTCCGGGGCATCGATCGACGCCGTCGCGCCGGTCGCAGGGTCGTGCAGGAGCACCCCGTAATTGTCGGACAGGCAGCGAAACAGGCGGATCTGTGCGGGCATGGAACGGTCCTTCTCGGGGTCCGGGGTGCTTTACCATGCCGGGCAATCGGCATGCACGCCCCCCGGTTCCGCCCGGCGTCCTGCGGCCGAAACTGTGGTAATCGTTGCGGCGCATGACGATAGACGTCGTTGATCTGCGGAATTTCTACGGCCAGCGGCTCGGCGTCGTCGCCCGCCGCTTCATCGGCCGCGGCATTCGCAGCCTGTGGCGCGACACGGCCGGCCAGAGCGTGCTCGGCATCGGCTATGCGACGCCCTATCTCGGCCTGTTCCGCGAAGAGGCCGAGCGCTGCCTCGCCTTCATGCCGGCGGGGCAGGGCGTGGTGAAATGGCCGAGCGCGCGGCCGGCCTTGTCGGCGCTGGTCGACGAGTTCGAACTGCCGCTGCCGGATGCCACCGTCGACCGTATCCTGCTCGTGCACCACCTCGAGATGACGCACGACCCGGCCGCGCTGTTGCGCGAAGTCTGGCGCGTGCTCGCCTCCGGCGGACGCCTGCTCGCCGTGGTGCCGAACCGTCGCGGCGTCTGGGCGCGGACCGACACCACGCCATTCGGCCATGGCCGCCCCTATTCGCGCAGCCAGATCAACCAGCTCCTGCGCGAGACCTGGTTCACGCCGACGGGCTGGAGCGAAGCGCTCTA
>JBQCFB010000417.1:0-3440 GCA_051959715.1 Pseudolabrys sp. | reverse complement strand
CAATAGCCGCGATACAGGAAGCGCTGGCGCACCCAGCCGCAGCCGCCGCCATAATACGGCCCGCCATAATAGCCGCCGTAGTAAGGCCCGGCACCGAGACCGAAGCCGAGCGCGAAGCCCGAGCCGTAGCCCCAGCCGCCGTGATGCCAGCCGCCGTGCCAATGGCCGCCGCCGTGATGATGCTGGGCCTGGGCGGCCTGCGGCGCCGCCGCCATCATGCCGGCCGCGACGACCGCGGCGGCAAGAAATTTGAACATCCTCGTCATACTCACGTCCTCCACTGCGCCCCGACGCCCCGGCAACTTCTCGTGAAACGAAACCGTTTCACGGATTCAACGGATGGGCAGCGGAAAAGCCTGCGCTACTGCCACCAGCATTCGCGCTGCGGCGTGATCACCTGCCCGCTCGGGCGGTTCTCGACGGCGAGCCAGGCGCGGCAGTACCGCCTGGCGTTGGGGCCGGGCTCGAGGCTGCGCGGATGAATGACGATGCGCGTGCGGCGCTGCGCCGAGAGCGTCTCGTCGCCGCGATTGGGCTGCGCCGACAGGGCGGGCGCCGCGGCGCCGATCGAGAGCGCCAGCGCGGCCATCGCAATTGCAAACCTGGCCGTCATCGCGGCCTCCGCTCAGCGATAGTGGGTGTAGCGCGGTGCGCTCGAATAGACGACGCGCTGGTGGCGCGGCTGCGACGAGAACAGGCTGAAATGGGGGGCCTGACGGCTCGTGCTCCGGTGCCAGCTCGAATCCGACAGAACCTTGCCGGGGCGGTCGTTGCAGCCGAAGAATTCGGCGCGGGCGGTGCCGGTCAGGGCCGCTCCGGCGGCCAGAACCGCTACGGTCAGGACCGCTGCCATGCGGACGTGCGTCATCGGGGCCTCCACTTCTGCCACAATGGTTAACGGTCGCTTATTTGAGATGTTCCGTCAACCGCTTGGTTGCCCGCCCGGGCTCCCCTAAAAAAGGCCGATGACCGGATTTGCCGACCGCTGGCGCGCCGCCGCCCCGCCGTCCCTCGCCGAGATCGAGGCCCTAGCGCGGGACGCCTACGCCAAGCTGCCGGCCGAATTCCGGGCCATGTGCCAGGACCTCGTGATCCGGGTCGAGGACTTCCCCACCGACGAGGTGATCGAATCCATGGATCTGGAGAGCGAATTCGACCTGCTCGGCCTGTTCCAGGGGATCGGCCTGCCGTTCCAGTCGGAGATGGCGCCGGCCCACATGCCGAACATGATCTGGCTCTACCGGCGCCCGATCCTCGATTACTGGGCCGAGCACGAAGACAGCCTCTCGGCCATCGTGACCCATGTTCTGGTGCACGAGATCGGTCATCACTTCGGCTTCTCCGACGACGACATGGACGCGATCGAGCAGGCCGCCGACGAGGGCGGCGCGCCGTCGTGACCGCGCGGCGCAAGGTGGTGATCTGCGGCGCCGGCATTGCCGGCATCGCCGCCGCCTGGTCGCTCACCACCGCCTTCGGCGCCGACGACGTCACCATCGTCGATCAGGATCGTCCG
Source organism: Pseudolabrys sp. (assembly GCA_051959715.1). Lineage (GTDB taxonomy): Bacteria > Pseudomonadota > Alphaproteobacteria > Rhizobiales > Xanthobacteraceae > Pseudolabrys. The sequence continues at coordinate 1,924 of JBQCFB010000417.1, read as the reverse complement.
CTGTCGCTGACGTCGGACAAGTCGACCGAAGCCTATCGCAACTGGTGGCCCGGCCCGGACTGGGAGATGACGGCCTTCATGGACCGCAGCCTCGACCTGATCGAGGACATTGCGCGCGCCACCGGCAACCGCATCAACCTCAATCGCCGCGGCTACGTGTTCGCCAGCGCCGACGCATCGAAAACCGACTTCCTCGCCGCAATGGCGCAGTCGGCCGAGACGCGCGGCGCCGGCACGGCACGCTTCCACGACACGGCGAAAAGCGTCTACACGCCCTCGCCCGAGCACGGCTTCGATTTCGCGCTCACCGGCGCCGATGTCGTCACCGACCGCGACATGATCCGCCGCCATTTTCCGTATCTGTCGCCCGACACCGCCGTGATCGCGCATGTCCGACGCGCCGGATGGCTGAGCGCGCAGCAGCTCGGCGCGGTGATGGCGGAAACCGTCCGTGCACGCGGCGTCAAATTCTTGCGCGGCGAAGTCGTCGGCTTTCGCACGCACGGCAACAGTGTCGATGCCGTCGAGATCGCCGCCGGCGGCGGGCGTGAGATAATCGAAGCGAGCCACGTCGTCCTGGCCGGCGGTCCGTTCCAGCAGAAGCTCGCCGCGCTGATCGGCGTGACGCTGCCGATCACTGCGGAGCGGCATCGCAAGGTCAGCTTCCAGGACAATCTCGGCGCCATGCCGCGATCGGCGCCGATGATGATCTGGCTCGACGAGCAGTATCTTCCGTTCGACGCGGACGAGCGCGCGGCGCTCGCCGCCGATCCCGATTTCGCCTGGGCGCTCGAGAAGTTTCCGGCCGGCGTGCACGGACGCCCCGACGGCGCCTACGCCGCCCTCGTTCTGTTCAACCATCATGGCGAGGCAGTCGAGCCCACATTCCCGCTGCCGGACGCGCCGCATTATGCCGAGATCGCGCTGCGCGGCATGGCGACCATGGTGCCCGCCTTGCAGGCCTATCGCGGCAACCCGCCGCGGCCCTACGTCGACGGCGGGTACTACGTGAGGACGCGCGAGAACCGCCCGCTGATCGGCCCGGCCGGGCCGGACGGCGTGCTGGCGTCCTGCGCCTATTCCGGTTTCGGCATCATGGCGTCGGCGGCCGGCGGCGAGCTGGTGGCAAGCCACATCATGGAGGCGCCGCTGCCGCGCTATGCGCCCGCCTTCCTGCCGTCCCGCTACGACGACCCGCACTATCGCGCGGCGCTGGAGACATGGGGCGACGGCGGCCAGCTTTGAGCGCACCGATCATCAGCGGCGGCGATGGCGTCCATCGCAATGTTGCGTTTGCCGACCGTGCCGTCGCGCGGCAGCATGGCGGCAACCGGGGGAGACTTGGCCCATGATCGTCACCGTTTTCCGTTCGCGGCTGCGGCCGGGCGTCCGTGAGGAATACGTCGCGCTGGCCGACCGCATGAACGAGATCGCCCGCACCATGCCGGGCTACATCTCGCACAAGGGCTTCTTCGCCGAGGACGGCGAACGCGTCACCGTGGTCGAGTTCGAGCACGAGGAGGGCATGCGCGCCTGGCGCATGAACCCCGAGCACCGGGAAGCACAGAAGCTCGCCCGCGAGCGCTATTACGCGGCCTACAGCGTCCAGATCTGCGAGGTGACGCGGGAGAACCATTTCCCCTGAGGCACCAGACTTGTTCCTGAAGCGACCCGCCGCATGGCAGGGCCGAGCCGGGCGGTATTGACCGCGGCCGTCGCCCTTGGGAAAAGACGCCCGGCCAGACCGGCCAGCCGGAGTGCGAGACCCATGGAAAAGTTCACTGTCCTCGAAGGCGTCGCGGCGCCCCTGCGCCAGATCAACATCGACACCGACATGGTCATCCCGAAGCAGTACCTCAAGACGATCAAGCGCACCGGTCTCGGCAAGGGCCTGTTCTCCGAGCAGCGCTACAAGGACGACGGC
>JBQCFB010000416.1:0-3559 GCA_051959715.1 Pseudolabrys sp. | reverse complement strand
GTCATGCCCGGCCTTGTGCCGGGCATCCACGTCTTGCTTGTTGGTCCGAAGGCGTGGATGGCCGGGACAAGCCCGGCCATGACGAAGCGGGGAGCGGAATGGACGTCCTGATGCCGCAGCTCGGCGAGACGGTCGCCGAGGGAAAGATCGTGAAGTGGTTCAAGTCGGCCGGCGACGCTGTGAAGCCGGGCGACAATCTGTTCGAGATCGAGACGGACAAGACCTCGATGGAAGTGCCGGCGACGTTCGGCGGCACGCTGTCGGCGATCAATGTCCAGGTCGGCGAGGTGGCCAAGGTCGGCGCCGTGGTGGCGGTGATCGCGGGTCAAGGCGGGGCGGCGGCATCACAAGCACCTGCGCCGGTGAAACCAGCAGCGGCTCAACAAGCTCCGTTCGTTCCCGCGAAAGCGGGAACCCAGAGCACCGTTGCACGGAGTCAGAAAGAACTGGGTCCCCGCGTGCGCGGGGACGAACGGAGCGTGGGGTCGTTCGCCTATTCCAACATGGATGTATTCCGTGAGGTGAGGACGCCCGAGCGCAATTACGGCCCCGCGCGTGTCGGCGGCGCGACCGTGACGCCGCTCGCGCGCCGGCTCGCGGGCGAGCGCGGCATCGACCTCGCCGCCATCAAGGGCTCCGGCCCGCACGGGCGCATCGTCGCCGCCGACGTCGAGAGCGCACAGCCCGCGCGTGGCGGCGCGATGGCCGCCGGTCCGACCGCGGCGCAGGTCAAGGCGATGTTCGCGGGCGTCGCCTACGAGGAAGTGCCGCTCGACGGCATGCGCGCCACCATCGCCAGGCGGCTGGTCGAAGCGAAGCAGACCGTTCCACACTTCTATCTCGTCGGCGACATCGAGATCGGCCGGCTGATGGCGATGCGCGAGGAGGCGAACGCCGCCGCGCCGAAGGGCAAGGACGGCGAGCCGGCCTACAAGCTCTCGCTCAACGACTTCATCATCAAGGCCTGGGCCGCCGCGCTGATGCGTGTGCCGGCGGCGAACGCCGTGTGGGCCGAGGACCGAATCCTGCGCTTCACGCATGCCGACATCGGCGTTGCCGTCGCGCTCGACGGCGGCCTGATCACCCCGGTCGTGCGCAACGCCGATGCGAAATCCCTGACGGCCGTCTCGGCCGAAATGCGCGATCTCGCCGCGCGCGCCCGCGACAAGAAGCTGAAAACAGGCGAATACCAGGGCGGCGCCACCGCCATCTCCAATCTCGGCATGTACGGCGTGCGCGAGTTCGCCGCCATCATCAATCCGCCGCACGCGACCATCCTCGCCGTCGGCGCATCGCGCCGCGCGCCGGTCGAGACCGCCGACGGCGGCGTCAAGTTCGTCAGCCAGATGTCGGTGACGGTCTCCTGCGACCATCGTGTCGTCGACGGCGCGCTCGGCGCCCAGCTGCTGGCCGCGTTCAAGTCATTGATCGAAAATCCCGTGACGTTCCTCGTCTGATTGGAGTTGAAGCGATGGCCGACAAGCCCGACGTTCTCCTGGTTGGCGCCAGGAAGCCCGTGATGATGCAGGGCTTCGACGGCAAGGTGAACCTGCACCACTGGCTCGAGCAGAAGGACAAGGACGCCTTCCTCAAGCAGCACGCGGCCAAGATCCGGGCCATCGCCATCGCCTACACCGCCAACAAGGTCGACGGTGCGTTCATGGGCCAGTTCCCGAAGCTGGAGCAGATCTCGAGCTTCGGCGTCGGCTACGACCACATCGACGCGAAATGGGCCGGCGAGAACGGCATCATCGTCACCAACACGCCGGACGTGCTCAACGAGGAGGTCGCCGACACTGCGCTCGGGCTTCTCCTGTGCACGGTGCGCGAATTTCCGCAGGCCGACCGCTACCTGCGCGCGGGAAAATGGCCGTCGGCGCATTATCCGCTGACCAAGGCGACCCTGCGCAACCGCACCGTCGGCATTGTCGGCATGGGCCGCATCGGCAAGGCGATCGCCAAGCGCCTCGAGGCGTTCGGCGTGCCGGTCGTCTACCACTCGCGCAACCCGCAGACCGGCGTCGCCTACAAGCATTACCCGAAGCTTCTCGACATGGCGCGCGACGTCGACACGCTGATGATCATCGTGCCGGGCGGCGCCTCGACGCAGAACATGATCAACGCCGAAGTGCTCAAGGCGCTCGGTCCGAACGGCATCGTCATCAACATGGCGCGCGGTTCGGTGATCGACGAGCCGGCGCTGATCGAGGCGCTGAAGAGTCGCACCATCTATTCCGCCGGACTCGACGTCTTCGCCAAGGAGCCGTACGTGCCGAAAGAATTGATGGAGATGGAGCACGTCGTGCTGTTCCCGCATCTCGGCTCGGCGAGCGAGGCGACGCGCGAGGCGATGGACCAGCTCGTGGTCGACAACATCCTCGCCTGGAGCACCGGCAAGGCGCCGCTGACGCCGGTATCCGAAACGCCCTATCCGCCGAAGAAGAAGTAAGTCCGTGCGCTGGGGCGCTGTCGCCGCCGTCATCTTGCTAGGTGCCGCGCGGTCCGCCGCGGCCTTCGACTTTGCGCCGGCGCCGCCGCTCGACACGAAGCAGGTCGATCCGGCGCTGCTCAAGGACATGTTCGGCACCTGGGAAATCCGCGACAAGGTTGGACGGAAGCGCTGCCGTATCGTTCTTCTCCGCGAGCCCGCGATCGGCGGCATGGGCATCGAGATCGGGGAGCAGTGCGCCAAGGCTTATCCGGCGATGGGCGACGTCGCCGCATGGCGCTTGCTGGAGGGCTGGACGGTCGATCTCATCGATCCTTTGCGGAAGACGCGGATCCGCTTCGAGACACCAGACAATCGCTATGTCGCCTTTGGTGAACCGAGCGATATCGCCGGGATGGATGATCTGGTAAAATTGCCGGATGCAGCGCAGAAGCCCCACCGCTGACCGTTGTTTGTCGCGATTGTTCGCGGCCGCGCTCGGTCTCGCAGCCGCATGGCCGCTCCTGGCGTCGGCCCAGGCGCCGCAGCCGGTGCAGGCGCCCGCGGCCGCGCCGGCCATGGGCGATTCCGCCAAGGGCCTGATCGGCTCCTGGGAATTCTCCAACGCCGACCGCGACAAGCGCTGCACCGCGACTTTCACCGCCAAGCGAACGAAGGCCGGCTCCGAGGTCACGTTCAGTGAAGGCTGCAACACGCTCTTCCCGCTGATCGACGACGTCGCCGGCTGGACGTTCCCCGACAACGATCTCCTGCGTCTCGTCGACGGCGACGGGCGGGCGTTGATCGAGTTCAGCGAAGTCGAGGACGGCGTGTACGAAGCGCCGACGCCCGGCCTCGGCGTGCTGTTCCTGCAGAACGCGGCCTCGGCCGCCGGAACGCCGGCCAAGCTTCCGGACCAGCTCGCCGGCGGCTGGACGATCCGCCGCGGCGACAAGGCGGTCTGCTCGGTCAACCTGTCGATGGAGCCGGTCATGGAAGCGCTCGCGCTGACGCTCAAGCCCGGCTGCGATCAGGCGATCGCGCGGCTCGCCTTCACGCACGGGCGGCTCGACCGCGGCGTGCTCATCTTCCGCGCGCCGCGCGGCGCGCCGTGGCGGTTTGAGGAGATCG
>JBQCFB010000415.1:0-4699 GCA_051959715.1 Pseudolabrys sp. | reverse complement strand
GGCCGGGTGCGACTTCGGGTCGATGTCCAGGTTGAGGACGTCGCCTTCCTTGCCCCAGGTGGTGCGGGTGGTGAACTCGGAGCCATCGGTCATGACGACCTTGATGGTGTGATAGTCGGGATGGATGTCGGTTTTCATGGGCTTAGCGTCCAGTCGCTGGCGAGTTCCGGCGCCTCGAGACGCCTCATTTGGGCTGAATTTCGCGGGTCTATACAGCAGGCAGCCTGCCCGGGCAAGGTGCCGCAATTGACCGGGCGCAAAGCCCCGGGGCATTGTCCGCCCTAAGGGGGGACGCTGCGGGGGCGCGCTTTCAGAAAGGCGTCGAGCCACGCCGGGAACTCCTCCGGCTGGAAAATTGCCATGCATCGTCAAGAATTTAGGGCGGCCGCCTCGCTCGCCGCGGTGTTTTCCGTCAGGCTGCTCGGCCTGTTCATGATCTATCCGGTGTTTGCTGGCTACGCGGACGCGCTCACCGGCGCGACGCCCTATCTGGTCGGCGAGGCGCTCGGCATTTACGGCCTGACCCAGGGCCTCCTCCAGATTCCGTTCGGCCTTCTGTCCGACCGCGTCGGGCGCAAGGTGATGATCGTCGCCGGCCTCGTCCTGTTCGCGCTCGGCAGCGCCATCGCGGCCATGTCGACCTCGATCGGCGGCGTGATCGTCGGCCGCGCGCTCCAGGGCGCCGGCGCCGTCGGCTCGGTCATCCTGGCGCTGGTCGCCGACCTCACGACCGAGGAGAACCGCACCAAGGCGCTCGCTACCGTCGGTATCACCATCGGCGCCTCGTTCATGATCGCGCTCGTCGCCGGCCCGCTGGTCGCGGCGCTCGTCGGCGTCCGCGGCATCTTCTGGCTGATGGTGGCGCTGGCGATCGCCGGTATCGCCATCACCGAATTCGTCGTGCCGCGTCCGCGCGCCGTGCGCGTGCACCGCGACGCCGAGACGGTGCCGGGCCTGATCGGCTCGGTCCTGCGCAACGGCGAGCTGCTGCGGCTCAACTTCGGCATCTTCGCGCTGCATGCGATGCTGACGGCGAGTTTCCTCGTCGTGCCAGGACTGCTGCGCGGCACGCTCGGCCTCGCGAGCACCAGCGACTGGATGGTCTATCTGCCGGTGCTGGCGATCTCGGTCGTGGTGATGGTGCCTGCGATCGTCGTCGCCGAGAAGCATCGCCGCATGAAGGGCGTGTTCGTCGCCTCAGTCGCCGCGCTGGCGCTGAGCCAGGCGATGCTCTACGCCGGCGCCGGCAACCTCGCTGTGCTGCTGCTGGCGCTCGTCGTGTTCTTTTCCGCCTTCAACGTGATGGAGGCGAGCCTGCCGTCGCTGATCACCAAGACGGCGCCGCCCGACGCCAAGGGCACGGCGATGGGGCTTTACTCGAGCCTCCAATTCCTCGGGATCTTCGCCGGCGGCGTCATCGGCGGCTGGGCCAATCAGCACGGCGGCACGTCCGCGGTGTTCGCGCTGACGGCCGCGATCGCGCTCGCCTGGCTGCTCGCGGCCGCGACCATGAAGCAGCCGAGCTATCTCACGACGCGCCTTGTCGCCATCGGCGACGGCGCCGACGCAGACGCGCTGGCCGCGCGGCTGCGCCAGGTGCCAGGCGTCGCCGAGGCGGTCGTCATAGCCGAAGAGAAGCTCGCCTATCTCAAGGTCGACTCCAAATCCTTCGACGCCAAGATGGCGGAGAGCCTCGCCGCGGCGCGTTGATGCTGGTGGGCGAGGGGGTGGGAAGCGGCTAACATCGCGCCACACCCGAAAGGCGGCGCCCATGAGCCTCGATTTCCTCCTGACCTCGCTGATCGTCATCGTCTCGCCCGGCACCGGCGTGCTGTTCACGCTCGCCGCCGGCCTGTCGCGCGGCCGCCGCGCGAGCATCGTCGCCGCCTTCGGCTGCACGCTCGGCATCGTGCCGCACATTGCAGCCGCCGTGCTGGGGCTTGCGGCGGTGCTGCATACGAGCGCGGTCGCCTTCCAGACGCTGAAAGTGCTCGGCGTCGCTTACCTGATCTACATGGCATGGATGACGCTCAAGGAGCACGGCACGCTGAAGGTCGAGACCGACACACGGGCGAAGTCGTCGCGCGACGTCATCGTCTCGGCGATCCTCGTCAACATCCTCAATCCGAAGCTGTCGATTTTCTTCCTCGCCTTCCTGCCGCAGTTCATCAGCGCGAACGAAGCGCACCCGCTGCCGCGCATGCTGGAGCTCTCCGGCGTGTTCATGGCGCTGACCTTCGTCGTCTTCGTCGGCTACGGGATGTTCGCCGCGGCGGTGCGGGCGCACGTCATCTCGCGGCCGCAGGTCATGGCGTGGATGCGCCGCGCGTTCGCGGGCGCCTTCGTGCTACTCGGGGTGAAGCTGGCTTTCGCCGAACGCTAGGGCCGCCACGCCATCCGGTTCACGGCGATGCCCGAGATCGGGTTCTTGTCCTCGCCGGCGTATCTGAAGCCGTGCTTCTCGTAGAAGCGGATGGCGCGGGCATTGTCCTTGTTGACGAGCAGGTCGAGCCCGCGCGGCGACAGGCGCTTGGCCTCCTGCACAAGCGCGCGGGCAACATCGCTGCCCCAGAACTCCGGCGCGACCACGATCTGGTCGAGATACATCGTCTTGTCGTCGACCGTGACGAAGCCGGCGAGCTTGCCGTCGATTTCCGCCAGCGTCACATGCGCGACCGGGATCAGTTCCTGCAGCCAGCGCTCGCGCCACCAGGCAACGCGCGCACTGAAGTCGATGTGCGGATAGTGCTGCGCCCAGGTGCGCCGCCACAATTCGATCGCCGCGTCTTCGTCGGCCGGCGTGTAGGGCCGGAGGGTGGCGGTCATTGCTGGCCGCCCTGCGCGGCCTGGCGGCGCAATTTGCGCACGATCAGGACCACGGCCGTGCGATCGCAGGTCGTCGCGCCGTAGGCGAGCGCGCGCCGCCGCTCATAGGCGGTCAGGTCATAGTGGGGCGACGCCGTCTTCGGCGGGCCCTGATAGGACGAACGGTGCAGGCCGAGTTTACGCGCGAAGCGATGCAGTTCGTCGATGTCGTCGGCGACGAGATGGCACCATTTGCGTCCGTGCCGCGCCCAGATCGCCTGATCGACATAGACCGCCATGCGCGGCTCACCGCTCCGTCAGCTTGAACTCGATGCGGCGGTTCTTGCGATAGGCGTCCTCGGTGGTGCCCGGATCGATCGGCTGATATTCGCCGAAGCCGGCCGCGACCAGCCGCTGCGGATTGACGCCCTTGGCGACGAGATATTGCACCACGGCGATGGCGCGCGCCGACGACAGGCCCCAGTTCGACTTGAACTGGCCGCCGGTGACGGGACGAACGTCGGTGTGGCCGTCGACGCGCAGCACCCACGGAATGTCCTTCGGGATCTGCTGCTCGAGGCCGACCAGCGCGGTCGCCATCTTGTCGAGCTCGGCGGTCGCCGCGGGCAGCAGGTCGGCCTTGCCGGTGTCGAAGAACAATTCTGATTGCAGCACGAAGCGGTCACCGACGATGCGCACGTCCGGACGGTTGCCGAGGATCTCGCGCAGCTTGCCGAAGAAATCGGATCGATACTTCGTCAGCTCCTGCACCTTCTGCGCCAGCGCGACGTTCAGGCGCTGGCCGAGCTCGGTGATGCGGCTCTGCGATTCTTTGTTCTTCTGCTCGGACGCGTCGAGCGCCTGCTCGATCGCGGCGAGCTGACGGCGCAGCGCGGCGATCTGCTGGTTGAGCGCCTCGACCTGCGCCAGCGCGCCGGCGGAAATCTTCTTCTCGCCTTCCAGCGCAGTGCCGAGCTGGATCACCTGGCCTTGCGCCGATGCGGCGCTGGCGCCGGAGGAATCGGCGGCGGATTTGAGTTTGTCGCGTTCGCTCTCGGCCGAGGCGAGGGTGGCGCGCAGCGCGGCGAGCTGGCTTTCGAGATCGGACTTGCCGGCTTTCTCCAGCGACAGGAGGCTCGTCAGTTCGGCGATCTGCGCATTCAGCCGGGTCAGCGCGGTGTCTTTGCCGGCGACCTCCTGCTGCAGATAGAACTGCACGACGACGAAGACGGTGAGCAGGAAGATGATGCCGAGGATCAGCGTCGACAGCGCGTCGACGAAGCCCGGCCAGTAATTCATGCCGCTTTCGCCGCGGCGTCGTGCGAGGGGCATTGTTACTCCAACCCAGCGACGAAACGGATCACCGGTTCACGCTCTCGCGCACCATGATCTCGAGCAGCCGCTTGATCTCGCGCTGCTGCTCGGCCTGGCCGTCGACCCAGTCGCGGATCATCTGCTGCTCGTTGCGCATATGATGCACGAGGCCCTGGATCGCTTCGGCGAGATTGACCATCGCGGTCGACGCCGCCTTGCCGCTGCCGGTCTGGTCGATCGCCAGGCGCAGGCGCTCGATCGCCGAGTTCATCTCGCCGGTCACTGCGACGCCGGCGCCGGGCTCGGCCGCATGGTCGTAGACGGTGGTCGAGAGCCAGTCCTCGAGTTCCGTATAGAAGCGGTTCTGCGCCTGGCTCGATTGCAGGTCGAGGAAGCCGAGCACCAGCGAGCCGGCAAGGCCGAACAGCGAGGACGAGAACGAGATGCCCATGCCGCTCAAGGGAGCCGCGAGGCCCTCGCGCAGTGAGTCGAACATGGTGCCGGCGTCGCCACCGGTCTTCAGGTTCTGGATGACGCCGCCGACCGAGCCGACCGTCTCGATCAGCCCCCAGAACGTGCC
>JBQCFB010000414.1:0-5292 GCA_051959715.1 Pseudolabrys sp. | reverse complement strand
ATGGCCCGGTCAATCCGACTGGCAATTTCGATCCTGACACGCGCGCGGCGATCGAGCGCTTCGAGCGCGCCCGCGGTATGCCGGTCACCGGGCAGGTCTCGGACCGGCTCGTGCGAGAGCTGTCGAGCGTGGTCGGCCGGCCGCTGGAGTGATGCGTCGGCGGCGTGCTATTAGCGCGTCATGCGCCTGAAATCGGCCATCTGGGTTTCCGCCTATGTGCGGCGCTGCGACATCGAAGGCGCATTCGCGGCGGTGCGCCGGCGCGGCGCCGAAGAGGCGGGCGCCATCTTCATCAAGCTCAATCGTCTGGACGGCACCGGGACGCTCTATGGCCCGGCACCGCAGGCAATGTTCGACGAGGCGCGTCCGGCCGACCGCCTGTTCACGGCGCTGGCCGGCGGTCAGACGCCGGCGCCCGAAACCGATCTCGAGACGAGGCTCGTCAAGGAGCTGAAGTTCGATCCCGATGTCTGGATCGTCGAGGTCGAGGATCGCCAGGGGCGGCATTTCCTCGACGAAGCGCTGGTCTGATCAGCCGGTGCGATCCGACTTCCGCGTCGGCACCGGCGTGCGAGCCCGCATCCGCCGCGCCGAACTGCCGAACGAGCGCGCCGAGCGCCGCTCGTCGTCGTAATGCGCCGGCTCGTAAGCGGGTGTGCGGCGCGCGAGCGGAGCGCGCCAGATGGCGGCCATCTGCGCCGCCGCCTCGAATGTGATCTCGTCGAACAACTGGGCGAGGTCGTAGACACGATCGACCGACTGTCCGATCACTGGATTGAGGAAGAGCAGCACGCGCTGCAATGCGGCTGCGCTCATGCCGAGCGCCTTGGCCGCCACCACCAGTGGCTCACCGGACGCATCACGCGCGATGCGGACGGCGAGCGCGGGCGGAACGCCGAGCGCCGCGGCAAGTGTGCGGCCGAAAGCGGCAGTGTCGCGTTTCAGGGCTGCGGCCTCGAGTTGTGCCACCATCTCCGCATCGGCGCGCCGCGGCATCCGTTCGGACCTCATCGGCATCAAGTTGGCGAGGATCAGCCGGCGCTCATCGGGGCGCGCGGTCATGAAAACTTCGGTCAGTTCGTCCTTCGCGGGCTCCGTCGGCGTTTCGCGCGGCAGGATCGGCGCCTTCGCCGGGACAGGGGCCTCGCCGGTGAGCTTGCCTCGCACGGCCGCGGGGGCCGCCGGATAGGCGCGCAAGGTCGCAGTGACGATGTCGCGTGTTGCGGCATCGACAGCATCGACGAGCCCGGTCGCGAGTTCGACGTATTGGGTTTCCTCCGCCGCCGTATGCGTCGGCTTCTGCACGTAAAGATCGGTGACGACGCGCAGCAGGGTCGGACGGATGTCGACGCCATCGCGGCAGGCGAGGTCCAACAGGCCGTCGATCGGCGGAAGAGAGGAGGGCTTTGGCATGACGCGACGCTACACAAACACCGTCAATGCCGGACATTAGCGCGAAGCCTTTAACACGCCGTTAACCTTGGACGCCTCTAATCGTCCCACATGCGCCGAACCGGCGGGCGTAAAATGCGTCGCCGGCGCGGAAAAGGGGCTGCAATGGGCGAAGTTATCCGCTTTCCAGACGAGACGGCGGGCACGCGCGGCGGCAGATATATCGACGCCACCACCGAGCCTGCGACGGTGATCATATTGCCGGTCGTCCGCATCGAGCGTTCACCGGACGGCAGCAACGGTCTTGAACCGCATTCCGGCAACACGCACGGGCGCCGCCGCCGGCGCGCGCGCTGAGTTCCGGAATCGAAGGATTTGATGCGAACTGCGCGGCAGCGGCACCGGTGCGGCCCCGTATGGGCTCAGCGTCTTGTCGTGCTCGCGGCGCTGACGGGTCTTGGCGGGTGCGGTACCCAAGGCGATTTCCAGGAAGTCAGCCCGGCCGCGAGCCGCGCCGACATGCACGACTGGCTCTCACTGGACGCGATTGCCGGCAAGCCGACCTGGCCCTCAAACTTTCCCCCGACGGAGGATGAGCGCGCTTTGCGCGATCTCGCCTATCCGCTGATTGAGTGGCCGTATAACCGGCACAAGTTCTATTCGGTTGCAGGCGAATACGGCGTCATCGGCGCCGACCACCGCACCGGTTTCGACGTCACCGGTTATACGACGCATCTGTTCGGCGACGAGAGCCGCACAGCTTCGTCGCGCTACGAGGTCCTGACCGACGACATTCGCAACGACACGACGCGGCTGCCGCAATTCTTTGAGACGGCGTCGCGCGTGCTCGACATCGACGGCAAGCGGCGTAAGAGCCTCTTCTTCGTCTCGTCGGTGAGCGAGGGCGAGCGGAAAAATGCGCTGCGCCGCATCGACGAGAACGCATTGATCGTGGTCATGGTGCGCCGCTCGCTCGACGAGCGGATCGCGGCCTACAAATATGCGCTGGAGCGGCTCGTGATCATGACGCCGAATCCGGAAGCCGTGCAGGTCGAGCGCGCGCTCAATGAATTGCGCGCCAGGGTCGCGTGGTACCGCACGCACCTGCCGCCAGGCTGGACGCGCGAGCAGAGCCTCGCCTCGTCACGCTGATCACCGCCCTGCGTCTGCCTGCGACGTCTGCGTGCATGTGGCCGCGCTGATGGCGGCGGCCGCCTTCGGCATCAACCCGGGTTCCGGCGCAAGCGCGTGAATGGCGATGAGGCCGGTCGTGGTCGGCGAGTCGACAATGAGGCGGTCGGCCGCGGTCACGTTCTCTTCTTCCGGGATCTGTTCGTGCTGCGCCTGGGTCATCAATTCCAGTTCGATGACGCGGCGGCCGGCGGCGCGATCGTTGATCGCGTAATAGGCGACGTCGGTGCGCGTGTAGAACGACACCGACGTATAGGCGGGACTCACCGGGACGGTTAGCTTGAGCGGGCCCTGCGACAGGTCGTAGCGACAGACTGCGAGCGCCATTGCCGGATCCATGAGCGGCATGAGCGCCGTGCCGGCAGCCGGCTCGGGCAGGGGTGTGACCTTGTTGACCGGCGCGACCGCCGCGAGACGCGAATAGGCGTCTTGCGTCGCCGTGCGCGGCAGGATGATCACGGTGGCGATGTGCACGATGCCGCCGAGCAATGCGCCGCCGAGGAGAAGGAGCAGCCAGCGGATCATGGGCAGCTCCGCGTGACGACCGTCGGCATCGGCACTTCGCGCCCGGCCTTCGTGGCGACACCGACGGCGGTGTCGTAGAAGCGCAGCGCGAGCTGGTAGCGCTCGATGCCGCCCGTCGGCAGCCAGTTGCCGGCGCTTGCGCGGGGGCCGACAGTTACGGTGAAGCTGCCGTCGGAACGGCGAACGATCTCTTCGCTGGTGAATCCGTAGCGACGGACCGAGTTGGCAACGAGCTCGCCATTGACCCCGTACAAGGTCAGTGTCCAGAAGCGCGCCGCCGGCGTGATGCCGTCAATATCGACGTCGCAGCGGCCGTCGAGCGGGCGGCCGGCATCATCGGTCGTTGCCGAGAACGAGACGCCGTCGCCGACCGCCACCGGCAGCGTGCCGTTGCGGGCTATGGCGGCGCGGGCGTAGGGGTCTGCGTCGGCCGTGCCGGTCTTCGGCCAGGCGGTCCAACTGCCGATGCGCAGCGCGCCGAAAGCGGCGCCCCGGGTCAGCGCGAAATATGTCGCGCCGAGTCCGACCGCGGCGGCGACCAGGAGTGTGAACAGCGTTCCGAAAAGCAGCCGCACGAGATGACCGCGGGTGATGCGCCTTGATTCGTGGTGAGGAGACTACGCCGCGGCGGGCCGCGCGGCGAATCAGTTGCGGACGAAAGCACGGCCCTCGAGCGTTGCAGTGAGCGCGGCGCCGCGGTCGCGCGTCCCGGCCTGCTTTCCGAGGTCGGAAGCGACGGTGGGAACGGGGCCGAGCGCCCGTGTCGCGTCGTCCATCATGTGCTCAACGCGGACAAGGATTTCGGCGCCGCGCTTGGTCAGCAGGCGGGGCCGTGGCGGCGGCGTTTCCGCACCCTTGGATTTGGCCTCGGCCACGGTTGGCGCGCGCGCCGGCGGCACCGGGATGCCCGGGAGCTGCTTGAGCTCGATGCCCTGATGCGCGTAGGCCATGATCGCGTGCCACGTCATCGCCGGCAGGGCGCCGCCGGTCATGCGGTTCATCGGCTGGTAGTCATCATTGCCGAACCAGACACCGCAGACGAAGTTGCCCGTGTAGCCCATGAACCAGGCGTCGCGCGACATGTTGGTCGTGCCGGTCTTGCCGGCGGCGGCGATGCCGTCGAGCCGCGCGCGGCGCGCCGTGCCGTTCTCGACAACGCTGTTCATCATCTTGATCATGTCTTCGGCGACGTGCTGCGGTAGCACGCGCTTCGACTTCGGCCCGTCGCGGTCGTAGCGCCAGACCACCTTGCCGTCGCCGGTGCGCACTTCGAGGATCGGGTGCGGGGTCACCTTCATGCCGAGATTGGGGAAGGTGCCGTAGGCGCCGACATGCTCGATCAGCGTGACCGCGTCGGCGCCAATTGGCAGCGACGGCGTGTCGGGCAGGGGCGTTGTGATGCCCATGTCGTGCGCAGTCTTGATGATGCGGGAGCGGCCGAGCTTCGGATTGCCGTCGCCGACAATCACCGACAGCTTCACGGCGATCGTGTTGATCGAGTGCGTCAGCGCGGTAATGAGCGGCATCGCGCCGCGGAAGCCGCCGCCGTAGTTGTGCGGGCACCAGTTGCCGAGGCAGATCGGCGAGTCGACGACGATCGAGGTCGGCTTCATGCCGTGCTCGAGCGCAGTGGCGTAGACGTAAGGCTTGAACGACGAGCCGGGCTGGCGCAGTGCGTCGGTGGCGCGGTTGAACTGGCTGGCGCCGTAGTCGCGGCCGCCGACCATTGCGCGAACCGAGCCGTCGACGTCCATCAGCACGGCGTCGGCCTGGTGCGCGTTATATTCGTCGCCATACTGACGCAGGCTGTTTTCGACCGCGGCATCGGCAGCGCGCTGCAAGTTCGTATCGAGCGCGGTGCGCACGACGAAGACGCGCTCGGTCATCGACTTCGGGAAGGTCTCGACCAGCTTCTTCATCTCGTCGAAGGCGTAGTCGAGATAGTAATTGGGCGCGTGATCGTCGCGGCGGTCGACGGGGGTGGCGGGGTGGCGACGGGCGCCGAACACCTGGCCTTCGGTCATGAATCCGGTGTCGACGAGGTTATCGAGCACGACGTTGGCGCGCGCGCGCGCCGCGGGCAGGTTCACGTTCGGCGAGAACTTGGTCGGCGCCTTGAACAGGCCGGCCAGCATCGCCGCCTCCGACAGGTCGACGTCGCGCGCCGACTTGTTGAAGTAATAC
>JBQCFB010000413.1:0-4398 GCA_051959715.1 Pseudolabrys sp. | reverse complement strand
ATGCTGGTGATGTCGAAGAAGATCTTCGACTCCATGTCCAAGGACGAGCAGGCTGCCGTCAAGAAGGCCGCCCGCGAAGCCCAGATGGAAGAGCGCACGCTCTGGGAGAAGTACGAGGCCGATGCGATGGAGAAGGCCAAGAAGGCCGGCATCCAGATCATCCAGGTCTCGGACGCCGACAAGAAGGCCTTCCAGGCCGCGGTCAAGCCGGTGTGGGACAAGTACGGCCCCAAGTACCAGGCGATGATCAAGCGCATCCAGGACACCAAGTAAGACAAGCACACGGCGTCACGCCTGCCCGTTCGGGCGAAGCGTGACGCCGTCGATTTATCGGGATCGGCTTTTAGCAAGCGGGGGCGGGCAATGGCCGGGCTCTTTCGAAAGGCGATGGACGCCGCCTACTTCGTGTGCGTCCTCATTGCCGGCATCGCGCTGGTGGTGATCTCCTTCATCATGCCGTGGGCGGTGTTCACCCGCTACGTCCTCAACAGCGCCGCCTCCTGGCCCGAGACGGCGGCGGTGCTGCTGACCGTCGTCGTCACCTTCTTCGGCGCCGCGGCGTGTTACCGGCTCGGCCTGCACATGAACGTGTCGGTCGCCGTCGACACCTTTCCGCCGAACGTCCGCCGCGTCACCGATTTCATCGTCGAGATCGCGATGGCGGTCATGGCGATCTTCATGGTGATCTACGGCTATTACCTCTGCGACGCGACGTGGAACAACACGATCGCGGAATTCCCGTGGCTGCGCGTCGGGCTCGCCTATTCGCCGATTCCGGTCGGCGGCTTTTTCACGCTGCTCTTCATCATCGAGCACCTCACCATCGGCCGGCCGGCGGCCGAGGCCGATCCGCACGTCGCGCCCGTAGCATTCGAATAAGCGCAGGCAGCCATGGACCTCTTGATACTTCTCGGAACGCTGTTCCTCTGCTTCGTGCTGGGAATGCCGATTTCCTATTCGCTCGGCTTCGGTGCGCTCGCCGGCGCGCTCTGGATCGGCATCCCGCCGGAAGCGGTGATGCTGCAGATCTCCAACGGCGTGTCGAAGGTGGCGATGCTGACCATCCCCTTCTTCGTGCTCGCCGGCGCGATCATGGCCGAAGGCGGCATGGCGCGGCGCCTCGTTGGCCTGGCCAACGTGATCGTCGGACTGGTGCGCGTGCGCGGCGGCCTGTCCGCCGTCAACATCATCGCGACGACCTTTTTGTCCGGCATTTCCGGCTCGTCGGTGGCCGACACGTCGGCGATCGGTTCGGTCTTGATCCCGCAGATGGAGCGCGTCGGCTATCCGCGCGTCTTCGCCACCAACGTGACGATCAGCGGCTCGTTGCAGGCCATCCTGGTGCCGCCGAGCCACAACGCCGTCATCTATTCGCTGGCGACAGGCGGCACCATCTCGATCATCAGCCTGTTCATGGCCGGCGTGATCCCGGGTCTCCTGCTCGGCTTCTCGCTGATCCTGCTCGTCATCGCCATCGGCTACCGCGACGGCCACCCCAAAGGCGATTCCGTGCCGCTGGGCGAGGCGCTGAAGATCTGCGTCGAGGCGATGTGGGGCCTCATCACCATCATCATCATCGTCGGCGGCATCCTGCTCGGCGTGTTCACCGCCATCGAGGCGGGCGCGGTCGCCTGCGTGTGGGCGTTCTGCGTGACGATGTTCGTCTACCGCGACTACCGCTGGCGCGATCTGCCTGAGCTCGTGCACCGCACGCTCAAGACGGTCGCGATGGTGATGACGCTGATCGCGATGGCCTCGAGCTTCGGCTACGTGATGGCGCTGATGCAGATGCCGGCCACGATCACGAACTTCTTCCTCTCGGTGTCCGAGAACAAGTACGTGATCCTGATGCTGATCAACTTCATGCTGCTGGTGCTCGGCTGCCTGATGGATATGGCGCCGCTGATCCTGATCTGCACGCCGATCCTGTTGCCGGTCGTGGTCAAGCTCGGCGTCGACCCGGTTCACTTCGGCATGATCATGCTGCTCAACCTCGGCATCGGTCTTCTCACCCCGCCGGTCGGCTCGGTGCTGTTCGTCGGCTGCGCCATCGGCAAGGTGAAGCTCGAAGACGTCATGCGCGGCATCTGGCCGTTCTACGGCGTGATGTTCGCGGTGCTGATGCTGGTGACCTTCATCCCGGCGCTGTCGCTGTGGCTGCCGAAGGCCATCGGCGCTTACTGAGGTCCTGAGCGTGCGACGGCCGGCCCGACGAGGCCGGCCGGTCTGCCGCTACCTCCCGCCGCGCATGAGCGGAAGCCTGGACGCCGGAAGGCGCGACCAGGGCGAAAATCCTTCAGATTGTCGGATTGGATCGGGCCGTCCCGGAGGCCCGGATTTTGGTTGCGGGGACAGGATTTGAACCTGTGACCTTCAGGTTATGAGCCTGACGAGCTACCGGGCTGCTCCACCCCGCGCCAAAATGCGAAGCGCGGGGGAAGACCCGCGCTGTTCACGAGGGCTATCTAGCAACCACGGGCGCGGATGGGAAGGGTGCCGGAGGCATCTTTTTCATGACACTGTCATGAATCCGCGGGAGAAATCGGTCATGGCGGGGGTAAGCGGCGGCAGCGGCGCTGGTTTCGGCGGGAATCTCGCCGAATCCGGCCGCTCCATGCTCGCCGACGCCCGGCATGCGCTCGAGGACCCCGCCCTCAGCGACGCCGAGCGGGTGCACGAGCTGCGCAAGGCGTTCAAGCGCTGGCGGGCCTTCCTGCGGCTCATTGCCGGACCGGTCGGCGTGCCGGCCGAGGAGATGCGGATCAGGGCGCGCGAGCTGATGCGCCGGCTGTCAGGTGCCCGCGACGCGCAAGGCGCGCTCGACGCCATCGACGATCTCGCGAAGGGCGTGGCCGCGCTGTCGCCGCGCACGCTGGCGACGATCCGCGGCCGGCTCATTGCCCTGCGCGACGCCGCCGAGAGCGCGTGCCTGACGCCGGAGACGCGGGCCATGATCGCGGCCTATCTCGACGAGGCGGCGCCGGTGCTCGAGACCTGGGGCGTCGGCGACATCGGCTTTGCTGCGATCGCGGACGCGCTCACCGTCACCTTCCGCCGCGCGCGCGCGCTCGCGCCCGAGGGCTGGGACGACGTCGAGCCGTCGCATCTGCACGCGCTGCGCCGGCGCGTCGTCGAGCATCGTCACCAGATGGAGCTGATCGAGCCCCTGTGGCCGCGCGTCACCAAGGCCTGGGCCGAGGAGGCGCAGCGCCTGCGCAACCGGCTCGGCGCCTGCCAGGATCTCAGCGTGCTGACCGCCTTCGTCGCACCGCACCAGGCGCTGGCGCCGTGGCGCTCGCGGCTAACGCCGGCGATCGATGCGCGGCGGCAGGCGCATCTGAAAAGCGCGTCGCGGCTCGCCGGCCGGCTGTTCGCGGAGAAGCCGAAGGCCTTCCGCAAGCGGATCGCCGCATTGTGGACGGCGCGCAAGCAGCGCAAGGCCGCCAAGGCACCGAAGCCGGCGCGGGCAAAGAAATAGCGGGCAGGAACGCCCTGCCCGCTTCAGTTCAACGCAACCACGCAAATCGACGCGACGACGCTTACGCGACCAGCGGCTTCAGGGCCGGATGCTCGCGCACGACGCGCAGATTCTCCGCCCATCCGTCGAGCCCGAACACGTGGCCGGCCTTCTTGGCGAACAGATAGGTCAGCACGCCGGCATAGACGAGGTGATAGTCGACGACGAAATTGTTGGTGTTCTCGATGAACGGCCAGTCCATGTGCGCGAACCAGTAGACGATCATCAGCATGACGCCGAAGGCGGCCGAGACGCGCACCATCAGGCCGAACAGAAGCGACAGGCCGATCGCGAGATGGCCGTACTCGACCATGAAGGTCGTGACCGGCGCCATCGCCGGCGTCGTGAACACGGCAAAGGCGTCGTGCCAGGTCTTGGTGTGCTGCAGAAAGCCGACGACGGAGAAGCTCGGCACGAACACCTGATGCGACGCGGCGTAGAGGAACGTCCACGCCATGGTCATGCGCAGATAGAACAGGATGCCTTTCTCGTACGGGGTGTAGGTCATGGCTGCCTCCTTGGGTTTGGCAATTCGACCCCGGAGACGAGGATGCGCGCGGCAAAACCACGCGGCTTGATCTTGCGCAAGACTAGGTAGTTTGCCGGAAGGCCGCGCGGGATCCGCCCAATAAAAAGCCGCCGCGGAAGCGACGCCGCGGCGGCCATTGCTTGCGGAGGGCAGCTCCACAAACAAAAACGGCCGCCATTGCTGGCGGCCGTTTTGGCGGAAGCGAAGCGCGTGCTTCGCAAAACGGTCATCGTGAGGAGGAGAAAACGCTCTTGGCAGGTCTGGCAGCGACCTACTCTTCCGAACCTTGAGATTCAGTACCATCGGCGCTGGGGAGTTTTACGGCCGAGTTCGAGATGGGATCGGGTACAGG
>JBQCFB010000412.1:0-2307 GCA_051959715.1 Pseudolabrys sp. | reverse complement strand
AGAACACGGCGATAAGTCTCGATGGCAAAACGCAGATTACAGCTCGGCCGGCCGGCCCGCATGCCCGCCTCCCCGCGGGAGGCGGTGCTGGACCGCGTCGCCAACCCGCAGGCGGACACGAACTACGTCGCGCGCTTCACGGCGCCGGAGTTCACGACACTGTGCCCGATCACCGGCCAGCCGGATTTCGCGCATCTGGTGATCGACTACGTGCCGGCGAAGTTCCTCGTCGAGTCGAAGTCGCTGAAGCTCTACCTCGCCAGTTTCCGCAATCACGGCGCCTTCCACGAGGACTGCACCGTCGCCATCGGCAAGCGGCTGTTTTCGCTGCTCAAGCCGAAGTGGCTCAGGATCGGCGGCTACTGGTATCCGCGCGGCGGCATTCCGATCGACGTGTTCTGGCAGGCGGGCCGCCTGCCGAAGGACGTCTGGGTGCCGGACCAGGGCGTCGCGCCTTATCGCGGCCGCGGCTAGGTGGCGGGCTGGTCGCGCCGGAGCCACTGCGCGCAGGTCAGCCCCACGGCGATCAGGACGACCGCCCCGATCAAGAGCAAAGGCTTGATGCCGATGCTGCTCGAAAGGCCCGCGCCGTAGAAGGCGGGCCCTGCCGCCTGGCCCAAGAAGAAGAAGACTGTGTGCAGCGCCATCGCCGACCCCCGCGCTTCGGGCGCGAGTTCGCTGGCGTAGATCTGGATGACGGCGTGCATCATGTAGAAGGCGAAGCCGAGCAGCATGAAGTTCGCGAACTCGGCCGGCCAGGGTAGCATCGCCGCAATGCCGACGAGACAGAGGCCCATGGCCGTGCCGCCGATCCGCATCATGCCGCGCTCGCCGAGCACCGGCAGCAGTCGCGCGACGAACACCCCGTAGAGCGCGCCGCCAATGCCGAAGCCGGCAATGACCACGCCGGCGATCGAGGCCCGCGTCTCGCCGGCTTCGTGCATCATCGTCGCGAGATACGGGAACGCGCCGTACATGAAGAGGCCTTCGAGGAAGACGGCGCCGAAGCAGATCTTGGCCAGCGGATTGCGGAAAATCGTGCGGTAGTTCTGCACGATCTGTCTGAGATCGAAGGCGCCCGGCGTCTCCTTGATCCCGCGGAAGCCCGGCACTGCGGCCGCGAGCACGATGAGACCGAAGCCGCCGAGGCTGAAGAACATGCCGCGCCAGCCGAGCAGGTCGCTGACGATGCCGGCGAAGGTGGCGCCGAGCAGATTGCCGGTCATGATCGCGAACAGCAGCCTTCCCATCGCGACCTGCCGCTCATGCACGGGCACCATGTCGCCGAGCAACGCGAAGGCGATCGGGACGACGCCGCCGGCCGCCATGCCGGCGACCATGCGCGCAACGAGGAGCACCTCGAAGCTTTGCGCGATGCCGCAAACGATTGTCGCGACGGCGACGACGAACACGCAAACGAGCATCAGCCGCGCCTTGCTCATGGCGTCGCCCAGCGCGCCCAGAAACGGCTGGATTAGCGCGTAGGGCAAGGTGAAGACCGTGGTCAGGAGCGCCGCGGTCGCCGGCTCGACGTTCAGACCGAGGGCGATCTGCGGAATCACCGGGTCGGTCGAGCGCATGAACAGCGAGCACGCGAAAACGACAAGCGCGATGAGGTTGAGGGTTCGGGTCATCCGAGTTGGCCGGACAGAGTCAGACCTTGGCCAGCCGGTCGAATTCAACCAGCCTGCGCAGAAGCGGCTCCATCTCATTGAGCGGCATCATGTTCGGACCGTCCGAGGGGGCCTTGTCCGGATCCTGGTGCGTCTCGATGAAGACGCCCGCAACGCCAACCGAGACGGCCGCGCGCGCCAACACTGGCACGAATTCACGCTCGCCGCCCGACGAGGGGCCCGGCCCGCCCGGTGGCTGCACCGAATGCGTCGCGTCAAAGATTACCGGCGCGCCGGTCCGCGCCAGGATCGGCAGCGCCCGCATGTCGGAAACGAGGGTGTTGTAGCCGAACGATGCGCCCCGCTCCGTGACGAGCACATTGGCGTTGCCGGCGCCGGTGATCTTGGCGACGACGTTGGTCATGTCCCAGGGCGCGAGGAACTGGCCCTTCTTGACGTTGACGACCTTGCCGGTCGCGGCGGCAGCGACGAGCAGATCGGTTTGGCGGCACAGGAACGCTGGGATCTGCAGCACATCCACGGCCTGCGCCAATGCGGCGCACTGGTCCGGCTCATGCACGTCCGTCAGCACGGGCAGTTTCAGGCTCTCGCGAATCTCGGCGAAGACCGGAAGCGCCGCCTTCAGGCCGACGCCGCGCGCCGAACCCGCCGAGGTGCGGTTCGCCTTGTCGAA
>JBQCFB010000411.1:0-2231 GCA_051959715.1 Pseudolabrys sp. | reverse complement strand
GCTCGCCGAGGGCAAGGCTTATCACTGCTATGCCAGCCCCGAAGAGCTGCAGGCGATGCGCGAGGCCGCCCGCAAGGAGGGCCGCTCCAAGCTCTATAACGGCCTGTGGCGCGACCGCGATCCGTCCGAGGCTCCCGCCGGGGTCAAGCCGGTGATCCGCCTCAAGGCGCCGCAGACCGGCGAGACCGTGATCGAGGATCAGGTCCAGGGCCGCGTCGTCTGGCAAAACGCCGATCTCGACGACCTCGTCCTGCTGCGCTCGGACGGCACGCCGACCTACATGCTCGCAGTCGTCGTCGACGATCACGACATGGGCGTCACCCACATCATCCGTGGCGACGACCACCTCACCAACGGCGCGCGGCAGAAGCACATCTACGACGCGCTCGGCTGGTCCGTGCCGTCCATGTCGCACATCCCGCTGATCCACGGGCCGGACGGTTCCAAGTTGTCGAAGCGGCACGGCGCGCTCGGCGTCGACGCCTACCGCGCCATGGGCTACCTGCCCGCCGCAATGCGCAACTATCTCGTCCGGCTCGGCTGGAGCCATGGCGACCAGGAGATCTTCACCGAGGACGAGATGGTCGCCGCCTTCGACCTCGCCCATATCGGCCGCTCGCCGGCGCGCTTCGACTTCGCCAAGCTCGAGAACCTCAACGGTCATTACATCCGGTCGACGTCGGATGCGGACCTGCTCGCCGAGATGGAGAAGGTGCTGCCCCACATCGCCGGGGGCGACGCGCTCGCGGCGAAGCTGTCGCCGCCGCTCCGCGCACAGTTGATCGTCGCCATGCCGGGGTTGAAGGAGCGGGCCAAGACCCTGGTCGAGCTGTTCGAGGCGAGCCGATTCGTCTGGGCGGACCGCCCGCTGCCGCTCACCGAGCAGGCGGCGGCGCTGCTGACGCCCGAGGCGCGGCAGACCATCGCCGCCCTGCTGCCGGAACTGGAGCCGGTCGCCGACTGGTCGGCGGCGGCGATCGAGGCGATCGTCCGGGCCTTCGCCGAGCGCAGCGGGCTCAAGCTCGGCTCGGTGGCGCAGCCCCTGCGCGCGGCGCTGACCGGCAAGACGACCTCGCCGCCGATCTTCGACGTGCTGGCGGTGCTCGGCCGCGCGGAGAGTCTGGCCCGCCTGCGCGACCAGACCGAAGCTGTTACCGCCACTTAACGCCGCACCGCTCGCGCCGCCGCCCAGCCATGCCTATATGGCTGGCAGAACAACGCGGTACGCTATCTTGCAGCGCACATTGGATTGGGCTACGCAAACAGCGGCCGGAACCGGGCAGCGCCCGCCGCCTCGCCTCTTCCGGTGACTGCCTTTCCCGCGCATTGCTTGCCGCCAACGAGGGCCCGACCATGGACGCCAAAACCGACAAGAAGACCGGCACGATTGGGGTCGGCAACAAGAATTGGGACTTCCCGGTGTACCCCGGCACGGTCGGCCCGGACGTCATCGACATCTCCAAGCTCTACGGCGAGAGCGGGATGTTCACCTACGATCCCGGCTTCACCTCGACCGCGAGCTGCGAGTCCAAGATCACCTACATCGACGGCGATGAAGGGATCCTGATGTACCGGGGCTATCCGATCGAACAGCTCGCGGAGCACGGCGACTTTCTCGAGACCTGTTACCTCCTGCTCTACGGCGAGCTGCCGACGCCGACCCAGAAGTCGGACTTCGACTACCGCGTCACGCGCCACACGATGGTGCACGAGCAGATGAGCCGCTTCTTCCAGGGCTTCCGCCGCGACGCGCATCCGATGGCGGTGATGACCGGCTGCGTCGGCGCGCTCTCGGCCTTCTATCACGACTCCACCGACATCGCCGATCCGCACCAGCGCATGGTCGCGTCGATCCGCATGATCGCGAAGGTGCCGACGCTCGCCGCGATGGCCTACAAGTATTCGGTCGGCCAGCCCTTCGTCTATCCGAAGAACGAACTCGATTTCGCTTCGAACTTCCTCAACATGTGCTTCGCCGTGCCGGCGGAAGAGTACAAGCCGAACCCGGTGCTCGCACGTGCGATGGACCGCATCTTCATCCTGCACGCCGACCACGAGCAGAATGCGTCGACGTCGACCGTGCGCCTCGCCGGCTCGTCAGGCGCAAACCCGTTCGCCTGCATCGCCGCCGGCTGCGCCTGCCTGTGGGGCCCGGCGCATGGCGGCGCCAACGAGGCCGCGCTCAACATGCTGCGCGAGATCGGCTCGGTCGACCGCATCCCCGAGTTCGT
>JBQCFB010000410.1:0-3440 GCA_051959715.1 Pseudolabrys sp. | reverse complement strand
CGCGATCACGAACACGGTCGCCGCACACAGCAGCCATCCGATCATGTTGAGTGCAGCCTTGTCCGCCATCGCCCGCTCCAGCCAATCCTGTCGATCTGTTCAGCTTCCGCACTAACGCGGTCCGGGCCGTCCCGTTCCGGGCGCCTGCCCGTGGCCGCCTGTTCCTTAGTCGCAGCGGGCGGAAAACGGGTTCAAAAGCCCGTGCGGCGGCCGTTACTGGGTGTGCGGAGGCTCGCCCTGGAGCTTCAGCTTGGCCTGAAGTGTCGCGATCCGGCGGGCGGCCTCGCCCTGGGTCAGGTGCTCGCCGAAGGCCTCGCGGTCGAAGGCGGCCTCGGCCAGGCGGCGCAGCAGCGCGGCCTGCTCCGGGGTCATCGGATCGCCGGGCCCGGTGGTCATGGTCGGCTCCGGGCGGCTGTCGGGCGTGCGCGTCATGCCGCCCTAACGGCGCCGAACGCGCGGCGGTTCCGTCCCGGAGCCTTTTCGCGTGCGCCGCGAGTCGGAGCCTGATACCCACGAAGTCGAACTGATTCGCGAGAAGGCCACGCGATGATTCTCGAATCCGTGTTCGGGTTGTCGCTTGTGTTGAACGTCTCCCTCGAGAGCAAAGTCCCCGCCCCCGGCAAGAGCATTGCGTGGAGCCAGCCCTCGGTCGCCGAGCGGCAGGCCAAGCTCATACCGGCGATCATGCGCGCGACTGACTGCATCCTGCGCCGCATCGGCGACGATCCGCGCTTCAGCGCGGACCTGCGGCCGAACGAGATCAACGACCTCATCGCCGATTCATTGCGCGGCTGCGCGCGGCCCCTGCGCGTGCTGGTCGAAACGCACGACCGCATGTACGGGCCGGGCTCGGGCGAAGCCTTCCTGCTCGGGCCCTATCTCGACGTATTGCCGTCGGCGGTGGTGCGTCAGGTGAAGGCGCGAACGCACGCGCACTGATCAGGCGGGCTCGACCGCCAGCGCCGGCCGCAGCATCAAGGTGAGCGGCAGCGTCACCAGCACGATGGCCGCGACCGCCATCAGCGCCGACGGCACGCCGACCGCATCGCCGAGCAGGCCGTAAAGGGCGGGCGACACAGCGCCGGCGCCGATCGTGCCGGTGTAGAAGACGCCGAAGGCGCGCGTGCGCTTCTCCGGCGCGACAAGGTCGGGCACCGAGCCGTACAGCACCGACGAAGTGCCGTTGAGCGCAACGCCGACCACCGGCAGCAGGAACATGGCGGCCTCGAGCGGCAGGGGCAGCAGCGCGACGATCCCGATCGCGGTCACCATCTCGGTCAGCCACACCGTGGCGATCGTGCCGATGCGCGCGCCGATGAAGGCGCAGACCAGCTTTCCGGCCGCGCCGCCGGCGAACACCAGAGTGAGCGACAGGCCGACCGTCTGCACGCTCGCGCCCTTCGCCGTGAGCACAAAGGGCAGGAAGGTGAGGAAGGCCATGCGCGTCGCGCTGTCGATGATCCCGACCGAGAGAAGCAACGGGAAACCGAGCGCATGCAGGCGGCCGATCGGGCGCGCCGCGCGGTCTTCCTTCTTCGCGGCGGGTGCGGCTTCGCGCAGGCGCGGCATCAGCACGAAGATCGCGACCGCGGCGATCAGGCCGAGGCTGCCGAGCACGATGAGCGCCTGCCGCCACGGCAGCACCAGCAGCAGCAGCGCGGCGAGCGCCGGCACCGTCATCTTGCCGATGTCGCCGGCGAAATTGTAGGTGCCGAGCGCGGTGCGCGAGCGCGCGCCGGCGAAGGCCTGCGCGATCAGCGACGAGCCGAGCGGGTGCTGCGTCGAGGCCCCGAGGCCGCCGACGAACAATGCCGCGACCAGGGTGAAGACGCCGACGCTGAAACCGCCGAGCACATAGCCGATGCCGGCGAGCGCGGTGCCGAGCGCCAGCACCATCGGCGCGCCGATGCGCTCGGCGAGAAATCCGGACGGCACCTGGAAGCCCGCGAGCGTACCGGAGAACACGGTCTTCATCAGGCCGAGCGCGGCGAAGCCGAGACCGAACTCGCCCTGCCAGATCGGCAGCATCACGTAGATCAGGTCGGTGTAGCCGTCGTGCAGCGCATGCGCGCCGCAGGCGACCGCCATGGCGCGCCGTTCCTGCTCCTTGCCGCTCATCGGGCCGCCCCGCGGCGCTCGACGAGGCTCGTCGTCAAGAAGGAGATCACCGGCTCGCCCTTCTGGTTGGTGCCGGTCGTGCGGAGCGTCATCAGTCCGAAACCGGGATGGCCGTCCGAGGCGCGCGTGTCCGCGACCTCGATTCGATATTCGATCGTGTCACCCACATAGACCGGCCGCAACCATGTCAATTCGCGCATGTCGACCGCCGGCCCGGTCTGCGCCACGCGCTCACCGCGCGCCCGCGCGGCCTCGGTCAGCGCGCGTCTGTGCTCGACCAGGAGCCGCATCGATACGATCGCCGTCTGCCAGCCCGACGCGCACAGCGCGCCGAAGTGCGAGGCTTCCGCCGCCGCCTCGTCGAGATGGAAGAGCTGCGGGTCGTAACGCCCGGCGAAAGCCTTGATGTTCTCGGTGGTGAAGATGTGCCGGCCGACGACCACGCTCTCGCCGACGATAATGTCCTCGAAAAAGATCATGCGCGGGCCCCCGGCGCGCGGCGCCCGAGCATCATGGTCGAGGTCAGGGTCGTGATGACGGCGTCGGCGTCGTCGACGAGGTCGTAGCGGATGCGCGTCAGGCCCATCTCGGGCCGGCTCTTCGAGGAGCGCGTGTCGAGCACCGTCGTGCGCAGGCGCACCTGCGTGCCCGGCCGCAGCGGCTTGAGCCACCGCACCTCCTCCACGCCGGGCGCGCCCATCGAGGTCGAGTTAAGCAGGAAGCCGTCCGCCATCATGCGCATCATCAGCGCGCAGGAGTGCCAGCCCGAGCCGGCAAGGCCGCCGTGCGGCGTCGCGGCCGCTGCCGCCTCGTCGAGATGCGCCGGCTGCGGATCGAACTCGGCCGCGAAGGCGACGATCTCCTCGCGCGTGACGAGGCGCGGCCCGTAGACCGCGACGTCGCCGATGTTGAAGTCTTCCCAGTGGAGTTTCGGCATGGCCGCACCCTAGCAGCCGGAGCAATGCTCAGGTCGCAAAGCGGTAATGCATGATGTCGCCGTCCTGGACGACGTAATCCTTGCCCTCGAGCCGCATCTTGCCGGCGTCCCGCGCGCCCGCCTCGCCGCCGGTGGCGATGTAATCGTCGTAGCCGATGGTCTCGGCGCGGATGAAGCCCTTCTCGAAGTCGGTATGGATCACGCCGGCCGCGCCCGGCGCCTTGGTGCCGACCGTGATGGTCCAGGCGCGCGTCTCCTTCGGGCCGACGGTGAAATAGGTGACGAGATGCAGCAGCGCGTAGCCGGCGCGCACCAGCCGGTCGAGCCCGGTCTCCTTGAGACCGACGGCCTCGAGATAGTCGGCGCGCTCTTCCGGCGGCAGCGT
>JBQCFB010000409.1:0-3042 GCA_051959715.1 Pseudolabrys sp. | reverse complement strand
ACGCGCGCGTCCTTGAACGGCGTGTTGCCGACCGCGTCGAACTGGAGGAAGCCGACGCGCATGGTCTCGGCCGACAGCACACTGATGTTCGGCGCGGACTTCAATTGCTTCGCCTGGTCTTCCGGCACGCGCCAGATCCAGTCGACGCCGCCGGTCATCAGCTCGGCGAGGCGCGTCTCGGCATCGGGAATGACCTTGAACACCAGCTTGCCGATCGACGGCGTGCCGAGCGGGCTGCCTTTCCAGTAGTTCGTGTTCTTCTCCATGGTCACGCCCTTGCCCGGCGTCACCGCGGTGACCTTGTAGGGGCCGGAGCCGACCGGCGCCTTGGCGAAGCCGTCGATGCCGACCTTCTTGAAGTACTTCTCCGGATAGATCGGCACCGGGCCGGCCAGATATTCGATCGCGGCCGGGAAGGGCCCGACCAGATGGATGCGGACCGTGTCATCGCCGGTCTTCTCGGCGCTCTTGATCCAGTCGACGTTCTGCTTGGTGACGACCTTCGCTTCGGGGCTCACCACGTAATTGAGAGTCCACACCACGTCGTCGGCCGTGAGCGGGTCGCCGTTATGGAAGGTGACGCCCTTGCGGATCTTCAGATCGAGCGTCTGCGGATCGGCCCACTTCCATTCGGTGGCGAGCTGCGGCTGGTATTTGCCGGTCTTCGGGTCGCGATAGATGAGGTTGTCGAAAACGTGCCGGGCGATGATCACGCCCTCGCGAAGGTTGTTGTGATAGGGGCTGACGTTTTCCGGCTCGGAATCGGACGCGTAGACGAGGGTGTCGTTGGCCTTGTTGGCGAAGGCCGGTGCGGCGGCGGCCAGCGCGGCGGCGGCCAGCAGGCCGGCGAATGCGGTCCTCAAAATCGTCATCAGAACTCTCCCCACGCGACGAAAACAAAAAATCCGGCGATGTGCTCGGGTCATTGTGCCCGACGCATCCGGAGGGGAAAAGCTCTTTCAGGTGACGCGGTTGGCCCGGTCATCGTGGCAGCGACGTACCGCGATGCCGCAATGCCGCGGACTAGTGCCAGCTTCGCAGCGCCATATCGGCGATCTTGCGCAATTCGCCGC
Organism: Pseudolabrys sp.; assembly: GCA_051959715.1. GTDB lineage: Bacteria > Pseudomonadota > Alphaproteobacteria > Rhizobiales > Xanthobacteraceae > Pseudolabrys. Next base: position 1,969 of record JBQCFB010000409.1, on the reverse strand, counting down.
GCTTGGCGCCGCCGGCGGCGCGCACCGACATGCCTTCCAGCACGGTCATGATGTAGCGCGCCGTGTCGGCCGGATCGAGGCTCGGCGGCAGTTCGTCCTTGCCGCGGGCATCGGTCAGCCGCTCCCGCAGCATCGCCTCGCCCTCGGCGCGCTTCGCCGTCAGGTCGCGGGCGATCTTGTCGGCCGCCTCGCTGCACGACATGGCGCCGCGCACCAGCAGGCAGCCGGCGGGTGTGCATTCGTCGCTGAGGAAGTCGACCGTTCCGTCGAGCAGGCGCTCCACCATGCCCCGCGCGGTCGGCGCCTGCGCGGCTTCCTGCCAGAAGTTGGTCCGTTTCTCGATGTACCGGTCGAGGGCCTTGCGGAACAGGCCTTCCTTGTTGCCGAAGGCGGCGTAGAGGCTCGGCGGGCTGATCCCCATGGCCTGCGTCAGCTCGGCGATCGAGGCGCCCTCGTAGCCGTTGCGCCAGAATACCTCCAGCGCCTGGTCGAGCGCCTGCTCGACGTCGAATTCTCTCGGCCGACCCATTGTCCCCATCGGTACGGTTCCCTACCTCCCCTCGTAACGGCTTTTTGTATTCATCGCTATATAAGTCTCTTGACTCTCCCCGTCCAGACTGTAGATTTGTAGCATTCACTATATAACTCGCCTACGGAGCTTTTCAATGAAAATGGGACCGGATCGCGCCCGCTTCTGGGGCGCCGGGCTCGTGGCCACTGCGGTGATCGTCGTGGCCGGTGTCTACTTCCTCGTTCCGGCGGCCGGACCGGCGCCGATGGCAGTGGCCGCAGGGGCGCCGCAGGCCATGCCTGTCTCGGTGGCCGTCGTGGAGCCGCGCAAGGTCGCCTTGTGGGACGAATTTTCGGGCCGGCTCGAAGCGGTGGAGCGCGTCAGCGTCCGCTCGCGCGTCGCCGGCGCCATCGATGCCGTGCACTTCCGCGAAGGCGCCCGCGTCGAGAAGGGTGACGTGCTCATCAGTCTCGACCCGGCGCCTTATGCGGCCGAGGTGGCGCGCGCCGAGGCGCAGGTTTCCGCCGCGCAGGCGCACGTCGCACTGACCAAGAACGATCTCGAGCGCGGCAAGCAGCTCATCGAGTCGCATGCGATGTCGCAACGCGACCTCGACCAGCGCGACAACGCCGCGCGCGAGGCCGTGGCCAATTTGCAGGCCGCCGAGGCGGGGCTGCAATCGGCCAAGCTCAATCTCGACTACACGCAGATCCGCGCGCCGGTCGCCGGCCGCGTCGGCCGTCTCGAAGTCACCGTCGGCAATCTTGTGGCCGCCGGTCCTTCGAGCCCGGTGCTGACCACGCTCGTCTCGATCGATCCGATCTATGCGAGCTTCGATGCGGACGAAGGCGCGGTGCGTCGCGCGCTCGGCTCCCTGCCGAGCAACGACGCGCGCGCGCATCTCGAACGGATCCCCGTCGAGATGCTGACCAATGATGCGTCGCCGCGCCGCGGCCATTTGCAGCTCATCGACAACCAGGTCGCGGCGGCGACCGGCACCGTGCGTCTGCGCGCCGTGTTCGACAATGCCGACGGCAGCCTGATGCCCGGCCAGTTCGCGCGTCTGCGTCTCGGCCGTGTCAATGACGCTCCGGTGTTGCTGGTGAGCGAACGCGCCATCGGCACCGATCAGGACAAGCGCTACGTCATGGTCGTCGACGCCGATAACAAGGCTGCTTACCGCGAGGTCACGCTTGGGGCCTCGGTCGACGGCCTGCGGGTGATCACCAACGGCCTGAAGTCGGGCGATCGCGTCATCGTCAACGGCCTGCAACGCGTGCGGCCTGGCGCGCCAGTTGCGCCGAAGCTCGTGCCCATGCTGGCGCAGGGCGAAGGCGACGACCGCGACGGCGGCTGATCCCGCCGCCGCCTCTTACACATCCGATTCTGCCAACTGGCGCATGGTGCTGCCATGAATATCTCGCGCTTCTTCATCGACCGTCCGATTTTCGCCGGCGT
>JBQCFB010000408.1:0-2581 GCA_051959715.1 Pseudolabrys sp. | reverse complement strand
CCCGCGGTCGCGCGCGGCGGGCACATCCGCGTCGGCCTTGAGGACCGCCCGTGGGGCGTCGCCGAGACCAATCGAGGCCTGGTCGAGGAGGCGGTCCGGCTGGTGCGCGCCGCCGGCGGCGAGCCGGCGACGGCCGACGAGGTTCGCAAGGCCTGCGCGGCCGTCGATGTGGCGGCCGGCCGCGGCCGACATTAGATGGGGCGCATGCCTCCCACCGACGACTCCGAACGCAACCGCTTCTCCGCCCGCGCCGCACGTTACGCCAAGGTCGGCACGCGGGTCGGCGGCGTCGCCGCGCGCATTGCCGGCCAGCGCCTTGTCGGCGCGCAGGGCGGCCGCGAGGGCAATGCGATCGCGCTCGCCTCCGCGCTCGGCGGCCTGAAAGGCCCGATCATGAAGGTGGCGCAGTTGCTCGCCACTATTCCCGACGCGGTGCCGCCGGAATACGCCTCCGAGCTGATGAAGCTCCAGAGCCAGGCGCCGCCCATGGGCTGGGCCTTCGTCAAGCGCCGCATGAGCGCCGAGCTTGGGGCCGACTGGCAAAAGAAATTCTCGAGCTTCGAGCATCATCCGGCTGCCGCCGCCTCGCTCGGGCAGGTGCACCGCGCGGTGGCGCTCTCGGGTGAGCCGCTTGCCTGCAAGCTTCAGTATCCGGACATGCAGTCGGCGGTCGAAGCCGATCTCACCCAGCTTCAATTGCTGTTGTCGCTGCGCAAGCGCTTCGACTCGGCGATCGACACCTCCGAGATCGGTGTGGAGATCGCCGCGCGTCTGCGCGAGGAGCTCGATTACGCGCGCGAGGCCAGGCACGTCGCGCTCTATCAGTCCATGCTGAGAGACGAGCCCTCGGTGCGCGTCCCAAGGGTCTGGCCGGAACTGTCGACCGGGCGGCTGCTCACCCTCGATTGGCTCGAGGGCACGCGCATGCTCGACCACAAGGGCGATCCGCTCGAGACGCGCAACCGCCTCGCGCGCACGATGTTTGCGGCCTGGTGGTTTCCGTTCAGCCGCTTCGGCGTCATCCACGGCGACCCGCATCTCGGCAACTACACCATCTTCGCCGAGCATGGCGCGCCCGCCGGCATCAACCTGCTCGACTATGGGTGCATCCGCATCTTCCCGCCGTCTTTCGTCGGCGGCGTCGTGGATCTCTACATGGGCTTGCTCGATGGCGACGAGGCCCGCGTCGTCCACGCCTACGAGACCTGGGGCTTCAGGCGGCTCAACCGCGACCTCATCGGCACGCTCAACATCTGGGCGCGCTTCATTTACGGCCCGCTGCTCGACGACCGCGTCCGCACCATTGCCGACGGGGTCAAGCCGTCCGATTACGGCCGCCGCGAGGCCTTTCGCGTGCACCAGGCCCTCAAGGTCGGCGGGCCGGTGACGGTGCCGCGCGAATTCGTGTTCATGGACCGTGCCGCGATCGGGCTCGGTGCCGTGTTCCTGCACCTTCGGGCGGAGTTGAACTTCTACCGGCTGTTCAACGAGGCGATCGAGGGCTTTTCGGTCGATCAGGTGACGGCGCGGCAGTCTGAGGCGCTGGCGGCCGCCGGACTCTAAGGGGCGGAATTCTGCCCTTTGGGACGGCAGTGCCCGCCTGAATTTCGGGCGTTGACGGACGGTCACGCGCCGTTGCCCTTGGCCCCCATTTACGGTACCCAAATCGAGAGAACCCGCCTCGATCCGCGACCCGGAGATTTCCCGCTATGGCCGAACACGGCACCGTCGAATACGCCACCGCAGCCGGCAACGACTACCCGGCGCACGAGAACACCTACGAGAACTTCCTCCACTTCACGTTCACCGGCAGCTTCCACGTCATCAACATCCTGTTCGGGCTGGCCGCCGGCGGCGTCACCGGGCACTGGTTCGCGGCGCTCTGCATCTTCATCCTGGCGGCCATCCAGCTCGTCGCGGGCCTGCTCAGCGGCAGTCGTACCCCGAGCTATGTCGGCTTCGTGCTCTGCGGGCTGATCTTCCTCTACGCCGTGCTCGGCTGATCCTTCGGCCAGTCCAGGAGGGCGTCATGCGGATTGCCGTAGCGCGAGACACCGACGCCAATGAGCCGCGCGTGGCGGCGACGCCCGACACGGTCAAGAAGTTCAAGGCGCTCGGCGCCGAGGTGGCCGTCGCCCGCGGCGCCGGCAATGCGTCCGGCCTGCTCGATGCCGATTACGAAGCGGCGGGCGCCACGATCTCCGACAATCCGGTCAAGGACGCCGACCTGGTGCTGAAGGTGCGCCGGCCGGCGCCGGCGGAGCTCGCCGACTACAAGCGCGGTGCTCTCGTCGTCGCCATCATGGATCCCTACGGCAACGACACGGCCCTGAAGCAAATGGCCGATGCCGGGGTGACCGCCGTGGCCATGGAGCTGATGCCGCGCATCACCCGTGCGCAGTCGATGGACGTGCTGTCGTCACAGGCCAACCTCGCCGGCTACCGCGCCGTCATCGACGCCGCGGCCGAATATGGCCGCGCCCTGCCGATGATGATGACCGCGGCCGGCACCGTGCCGGCGGCGAAGGTGTTCATCATGGGCGTCGGCGTCGCGGGCTTACAGGCGATCGCCACGGCGCGC
>JBQCFB010000407.1:0-25093 GCA_051959715.1 Pseudolabrys sp. | reverse complement strand
TGCCAGCGCGCCGAGGTGACTTTGGCCGTGCGGAGCAGGCGGGTGGAGAGCAGAGGTCGCATTCAGGCCTTGAGCGGCGCAACGGCCGTCAGGCCTGGAACGCCTTGAAGGTGATGATGGTGTGGGTGTCCTTGATCCCGGGGATCACCTGGACCTTTTCGTTGACGAAGTGGCCGATATCGGTGGCGCCCTCGACGTAGAACTTCACCAGCAGGTCATAGTCCCCGGCGGTCGAATAGATCTCGGAGGCGATCTCCGCTTCGGCGAGCGCATTGGCGACCTCATAGGACTTGCCGAGCTCGCATTTGATCTGGACGAAGAAGGGGGTCATGGAAGCCTCCGGATGCGCCTAGACAGCAAAAAGCGCCTCGTCTGGCAAGCAGTTGCGCGGCCCTCGGGGGCGCCGCAGCGGGCGTACTTGCCATCCCCGGCCGCCGGGCCTAGGTAGGACCAGCAATCTCGTGGGGTGTCCGGCTTTTGGCCGGGCTGAGAGGTCGATCCGCGGCCAACCCAACGAACCTGATCCGGGTCATGCCGGCGGAGGGATGAGAGATGCACCATTCCGGAGAGGGTGAGGCCGATCGCCTGCCGCAGGCCGCGGCGGGACTGCTCGGGCCGCTGCGCGCGCGCCGGCCGCGCGTCCATTGCATCACCAACACGGTCGCCCAGGCCTATACCGCCAACATGCTGCTCGCCGCCGGCTGCGTGCCGTCGATGACGCTGTCGGTCGAGGAGATCGGCGGCTTCGTCGCCTCGGCGCAGGCGCTGCTCGCCAATCTCGGCACCTTCGACGCCGAGCGCCGCGAGGCGACGGGGATCGCCATCGGCGCGGCCGGGCAGCACAGGCTGCCCTGGGTGCTCGATCCGGTTTTCGTCGACCGCAGCGCGCCGCGGCTCGCCTTCGCGCGCGATTTGCTGGCGCGCGGTCCGCGCGTCGTGCGGATGAACCAGGCCGAGTTCGAGGCGCTGGCCGGGGTCGCGGCGAAGCAGGAAAACGCAATGGCCTGCGCCCGCGACACCGGCAGCATCATCGCCATCTCCGGCCCAACCGATCTCGTCACCGACGGCACGCGCGTCGTCATGATCGGCAACGGTCATTCCTTCATGGCCAAGGTCACGGCGATGGGCTGCGCCGGCTCGGCGCTGGTCGCCGCCTTCCTCGCGGTCGAGCCGGACGCGCTGCGCGCGACGGCGGCGGCGCTCATGATGCTCGGCGTCGCCGGCGAGCTTGCGGCGTGCCGGACCGACGGACCCGGCACCTTCGCCACCACGATCATCGACGAGGTGCACGCGCTCGACGCCGCCGCGCTCGTCGGCCACGCAAAGGTTTCCTGAATGACGCTCGATCTTCGTGTCTATGCGCTCGTCGACCCCGCCGTGGCGGGCGGCCGCACCTTGCCGGATCTGGCGAAGCTCATCGCGCCGTCGACGACGATCGTGCAATTGCGCGACAAGCACGGCTCGACGCGCGACATGGTCGCGACCGCGCGTGCCCTCAAGGCGGTGCTCAAGCCGACCGGCATTCCGCTGTTGATCAACGACCGCGTCGATGTTGCCCTCGCGGCCGAGGCCGACGGCGTCCATATCGGCCAGGACGACATGGCCGCGGCCGATGCGCGGCGGCTTCTGGGCAAGGATGCGATCATCGGGCTGAGCATCAAGTCGCTGACGCTGGCCGCGGAGGCGCCGCTCGATGTGCTCGACTACGTCGCCATTGGCGGCGTTTACGCGACGACGTCGAAGGACAACACGTCGACGCCGATCGGCACGGGCGGCCTGCGCGCCATCGCTGTGGCCATCCGCGCCCGCAAGGCGAACTATCCGGTCTGCGCCATAGCCGGCATCACGCCAGCGAATGCCGGCGAGGTGATCGACGCCGGCGCCGACGGCGTCGCGGTCATATCGGCGCTGTCGCTGGCTCCCGATCCCGCCGCCGCGGCGCGCGATCTGCGCAGGGCGGTCGATGCCGCGCTGGCGCGGCGCGGGTGAGGGCTGAGATGACGCCGATCGCCCTGACCATTGCCGGTTCGGATTCATCGGGCGGTGCCGGCATCCAGGCGGACCTGAAGACTTTCGCCGCGCTCGGCGTCTACGGCGCCAGCGTCATTGCCGCGCTCACCGCGCAGAACACGCAGGGCGTCACGGCCATCCACGATGTGCCGGCGGATTTCATCGCCGGGCAGATCGACGCCGTGTTCGACGATCTCGACATCCGCGCGGTCAAGATCGGCATGCTGTCGCGCGCCGAAGCCATTGCGGCGGTTGCCGAGAGCCTCAGCCGCCACGCCGCGCAGAACATCGTGCTCGATCCGGTCATGGTCGCGACCTCGGGCGGCAAGCTGCTTGCCGACGACGCGGTCGCGGCGCTCCGCACGCGTTTGATGCCGCGCGCAACGGTCGTGACGCCGAACCTGCCGGAGGCAGCGGCGCTGCTCGACACGGCGCCGGCGCGCAGCGAGGACGAGATGAAGGCGCAGGCGCACGCGCTGATGAAGCTTGGCGCGCAAGCCGTGCTGATCAAGGGCGGCCACGGCAGCGGCGCCGAGAGCGTCGATCTCCTGGTGGAAGATGCCGGCGTCACGCGCCTTGCCGCACGCCGCATCGCCACGAAGAACACGCACGGCACCGGCTGCACCTTGTCTTCAGCCATCGCCTCCGGCCTCGCCAAGGGCTTCGGCCTCGCCGACGCCGTACGCGCCGCGAAGGATTACGTCACCGACGCCATCGCCGGATCCGACACGCTTGAAGTCGGCCACGGCCACGGACCGCTGCATCATTTCTATCGGCAATGGAGAACGCCATGACCACGCGCCGCACCTTCCTCGGCACGACCGCCGCCGCTGTCCTCGCCGCGCCGGCGATCGCGAAGGCCGACACGCTCAAATGGCGCATGGTCACGTCGTGGCCGAAGCGGCTGCCCGGTCCGGGCATGTCGGCCGAGCGTATCGCCGACCGCATCAAGTCCATGTCGAACGGACGCATCGACATTGCGGTGCATGCCGCGGGCGAGATCGTGCCGGCCTTCGGCGTGCTCGACGCGGTCGGCAACGGCGTCGCCGACATCGGTCACACCGCGTCCTTCTACTGGCAGGGCAAGATGCCGGCGGCGAACTTCTTCACCACAGTGCCGTTCGGCCTGACGCCGGCCGAGCACGTCGCCTGGATCGACGCCGGCGGCGGCCAGGCGCTGTGGGACGAGCTCTACGCGCCGTTCGGCGTCAAGCCGTTCATGGGCGGCAACACCGGTGTCTGCATGGGCGGATGGTTCCGCCGCGAACTGAAGAGCCTCGCCGACCTGAAGGGCACGAAGATCCGCTCGCTCGGTCTTGGCGGCGAGATCTATCGCCGTCTCGGCGCGACGCCGCAGACGACGCCGCCGGCCGAGATTCTCGTCAGCCTGCAATCCGGCGTGCTCGACGCGGCCGAATTCGTCGGTCCCGGCACCGACATCGCGCTCGGCCTCTATCGCGTGGCGCCGTTCTATTATTATCCCGGCTTCAACAAGCCGAACGGCACCGGCGAATGCATCGTCTCGTCGAAGGCGTGGGGCGCGCTGCCGGACGATCTCAAGGCGAGCGTCGCGCACGCCTGCGCCGCTGAAGCTAACTATGCGCTGGCCGAGATGGAGCGGCTCAACGCCGCGGCGCTCGCCTCGCTCACCGGCGAGCACAAGGTGAAGCTCACGGCCTTCCCGGCCGATCTCGTCACGGCCGCGCGCAACCAGTCGAACGACGTGCTCGGCGAGATCGCCTCACGCGACGCCGTCTCGGGCAAGGTGCACAAATCCTATCTCGATTTCCGCGGCCGCACCGCGCCCTGGTCGCACGTGTCGATCGAGGCGGTGCTGCGGGCGCGGGCTTAATCTCCGACTTCAAGGCGACGCGCGCAAAAAGAACTTCGTCGGCGTGCGCCCGCGTCCGCTCACAAACCGGAAATGCGGATGATTTTGCTGGTTGTCGGCAATGACCATCTCATCCGTGTTCACCGGCTTAAGCACTAGATAGATGTGGTCGGACCCGTGATTTGCCGTGGCCCCGCATGTCGAACCGACATCGCCGGCCATTTGCTTCCCCAACTGCACGGGCTGCCAATTCCGTTGTTTCAATACATTGCCGAGGTCAATAGCGCGAAACGTGTCTTTGACGTTGATGCCTGCTTCCTGCAGCAACACCGAAAGTGTTATCGCGCAACCGTCGGACGGATAGACTTCGCCATCGAAGTTCAGCAGGCGTTTGGCGGCGATGTTCTGCGCCGCGAACAATTGCCCGGCGTCCGATCCGATTTCGATCAATTGCGTGATGAATTGAGAATCGCCCATCGCACGCGCCCTCCCTGATATGCAAACAGCTTACGCCGTGTCTTTCGGCATCGCAACCATGGATTGCATCATTCGACGTCTGCGCGTCGCCTTGATTTGCGTCTTCAATCGAAAAGCACAGACGGCGCTTGCCCTCGGACCTTCCGAACGGGGCGCTTTCGGTCCCGGGCTCGCCGCGCTAGACGCATCGGCCAGGGCTCGTCCGGCCCGCCGGGGCTTCCACCTCATGCCGAACCGCTGGCTGATCCTCGCCGCCCTGACCTTCGCGCGTACGGTGCTGGGCTTCCAGTTCCAGTCGCTGCCGGCGGTCGCGCCGCTCGTCGTCGCCGACTTCCACATCGGATACGCCGCGCTCGGCACGATCATCGGCCTCTACCTGCTGCCCGGCATCGCCGCGGCGATTCCCGGCGGCGTGCTGGCGCAGCGCTTCGGCGACAAACGCATCGTCTGCTGGGGCCTCGCCGCCATGGCCGCCGGCGGCCTGATGATGGCGACCGGTGACGAGCGCTGGCTCACGGTGGGCCGCGTCCTGTCCGGCTCCGGCGCCGTCTTCATCAACGTGCTCATCACCAAGATGACGACCGACACGTTCGAAGGCCGCGAGGTCGTCACCGCGCTTGGTCTGGTCATCACGAGCTGGCCGCTCGGGATCGCGCTCGCGCTCGTCACGCTGCCGCCTCTGGCCGCGATGCTCTCCTGGCAAGCGACGATGGTTGCCGGCGCCGTGCTGGCGGCGGTCGCGCTCGGGCTCATCGCGATTGTCTATCCGGCGCCGGTGAAGCGCGCGCCAGCAACCGCGCGATTACGCTTTGACCTGACGCGCCACGAGCTCGCGCTGTCGGTGCTGTCGGGCCTCGTCTGGTCTTTCTACAATATGGGCCTGATCCTCGTACTTGCCTTCGGTCCCGCCTGGCTCGTTGCGGGCGGCGATACGCCCGCGCATGCGAGCGCCGTCGTCAGCCTCGTGAGCTGGCTGCTGATCGTCTCGGTGCCGCTCGGCGCGTCCATTGCCGACCGCGCCGGCCATCCGATGACGACGATGCTGACCTTCCTCGCGCTCGCCGCCGGCGCCATCGCGCTGCTGCCGTTTGCCGGAGGCTCGCCCGGCCTGCTGGCGGCGCTCGGCCTGATCTTCGGCCCGCCGGCCGGGCTGATCATGGCGCTGGCCGGACAATCGGCCGCGCCGGAGCGGCGGGCGCTCGCCATGGGCGTCTACTTCACCGTCTATTACGTCGGCATGGGCGTCGTGCCCGGCATCGCCGGTTTCGCCCGCGACGCCAGCGGCAGCGCCGTCGCGCCGATCTGGCTGGCGGCGGCGATGATGGTCCTCACGATCCTATCGTTGTTCGTCTTCCGCGCCGTGCGCCGCGCCGGCCCTGCAGTGTGAAAGTCCAGCCATGACCGATTTGATCTTCCGCCGCGCCACCGCCGCCGATCTCGAAGACATCGTCGCGCTGCTCGCCGACGACGAACTCGGCCGCAAGCGCGAGGATCCGGACCCGCCGCTCAATCCGCGCTACATCGACGCCTTCGCGGCGATCGACGCCGACCGCAACCAGTTTCTCGCGGTGGTGGAGGAGGGTGGTGAGATCGTCGGCTGCCTCCAGCTCTCCTTCATTCCCGGGCTGTCGCGGCTCGGCCTCTGGCGCGGCCAGATCGAGAGCGTGCGCATCTCGTCGGCCCGGCGCGGCGGCGGGCTCGGCCGGCGCATGTTCGAATGGGCCATCGAAGAGTGCCGCAGGCGGCGCTGCGAGATCGTCCAGCTCACGACCGACAAGTCCCGCACCGAGGCGCGGCGCTTCTACGAGCAGCTCGGCTTCGTCGCCAGCCATGAGGGCATGAAGCTGGCCCTCTAGACCTGTGGCTTTCGAGTCACAGCCTTACGGGATTACGTCCGCGCCGCGAACCGGGCGTTAAGGTTAACCGGCCTTTAAGGCTTCGGAGGCATTCCTGTACGCGTGTGCAGTGCGCGGTTTGACCCGTCGGGGGGCCGCGTCGCGTGCGACACCGACGGGTGAGCGTGTTCGCCCGCTTGCAACCGATCAGGACCAGTCAAGGGGCCGACTCTATGAAGATGAATACCATTCTCCGCGCCGGCGTCGCCGCCGCGGCTCTGTTCACGGTGTCGTTCGCCGCGCACGCGGCCGACCTGCCGCGTCCGTACAAGGCGCCGGCTTACGTCGCGCCGGCCTACGCCAACTGGACCGGCTTCTACGCCGGTGTGAACGTCGGCTACGGCTTCGGCAAATCGAATTGGGATGTCCCGGCCGTGAGCCCGAGCCCGAAGGGCGTGCTCGGCGGCGTGACGCTCGGCTACAACTTCCAGACCGGCACCTGGGTCTGGGGCGTCGAGGGCGACATCGACTATTCCGGCATGAAGGGCTCGGCCGACTGCGTTGGCGGCTCGTGCGAGACCAAGCTGAACTGGCTCGCCACCGCGCGCGGCCGCCTCGGCTACGCCGGCTGGAACAACTTCCTGCCGTACCTCACCGGCGGCGCCGGCATCGGCAGCATCAAGGCGACTTCGCCGACCGGCGACGCCTCGAAGACCAAGATCGGCTGGACCCTCGGCGCCGGCCTCGAATACGCGATGTGGTCGAACTGGAGCGTCAAGCTCGAGTACCTGTACGTCGACCTCGGCAAGTTCGATTGCGGCGCGTCCTGCTCGGGCGTCGCGGGCTCGACCGACAACGTGTCGTTCAATGCCAACGTCGTCCGCGCCGGCCTGAACTACCGCTTCTAAGCCGCGCAGCCGACTTAAGCCGAAAATTGCAAGACCCCGGGCCTCGCGCCCGGGGTTTTTGTTTGCCGCCGGGTCCGGTATCGTCCGCGCGGGAGGACACACCATGCAGATGCGCGCGTTCGGACGCACCGGATTGCAATTGTCGGTGCTCGGCTTCGGCTGCGGCGCCGTCGGCGGCCTGATGGTGCGGGGCGATCCGGCCGATCAGGAGCGGACGGTCGCGGGGGCGCTCGCCGCCGGCATCAACTACTTCGACACGGCCGTGCAATACGGCAACGGTGAATCCGAGAAGAACCTCGGCCGCATCCTGCGCAAGCTCAAGCCCGCGAACGTCGTGGTCGGCACCAAGGTCCGGCTGCCGCCGGGCGAGTCCCGCATCGGCGAAGCGATCGAAGCCTCGCTCGATGCCAGCCTGAAGAGGCTGCAAATGGACCGCGTCGACATCTTCCATCTGCACAATTCCGTCACCGGGGATGGCGGCGGCCCGGCGTTGAGCGTCAGGCAGATCATGGACGAGGTCGTGCCGGCATTCGAAAAGCTGCGCGCGCGCGGCAAGATCAGGTTTCCCGGACTGACCGCGATCGGCGATACGCCGGCGCTGCACAAGGTCATCGCCAGCGGCGCCTTCGCCAGCGCGCAGGTCGTCTACAACATGCTCAACCCGTCCGCCGGCGAGGCGCTGCGCGCGGCCTATCCGGCACAGGATTACGGACGCCTGTTCGACGCGACCACGGCGGCCGGCACCGGCACGATCGCCATCCGCGTGCTTGCCGGCGGCGCGCTGTCGGGCTCGGCCGAGCGCCATCCGATCGCCAGTCCGCCGCCCGAGCCGATCGGTTCGGCCGAAACCTACGAGGGCGATCTCGACACGGCGCGCCGCTTCCAGCCGCTCGTCAGCGAAGGCTTGGCCGCGAGCCTGACCGAGGCTGCCACGCGCTTTGCAATTTCAAGCAAGGCGGTCGGCACGATTCTGGTCGGCATCGCCACGCCGCAGCAGTTCGACGGCGCGCTGGCCGCGGTCGAGAAGGGGCCGCTGCCGCAGGCGGCGCTCGACCGGATCGCGGCGCTGCGATCCTGAGGCGATCGATCACCGCGGAAAGCGCGTGACCGGGGCGACGACGGCGAGCGCCATGCCGGCGAGCACGACCATCATGCCCGCCCATTCCAGCGGCTGCGGCCATTCCGACAGCATGAAGGCCGCGGCGATTGCCGTCGTCACCGGCATCAGCGGGATGAACATGGCGGCACGCACCGGGCCGATCAGTTCGACGCAAGCCGTGAACAGAAGCGTCGCGATGACGCCGACGCCGAGCCCCTGGACAAGCGCCTGCCACAGGATCGCCGCCAGGCTCGCTTGCGCAAAGCCGGTCGGCAGCACCGCGAAAACCCAGAGCGGCATCGTGATGAGAGAGAGCACGGAGACGGTGGTCGTCGCGGCGCGCGCGGGCACGTTCCAGGTCTGCACCAGGCGCGCATAGGTCACGAACAGCACCGTGTTGCAGCAGAAGAGGAGATCGCCGCGCCAGGCGCCGGCGCGCGCGCCGGCATCGGTGAGCGCGTGCCATGAGAACAGGATCAGGCCGGCGACGATCATCAGCGCGCCGAGCGCGCGCAAGGGACCGGCGCGTTCGCGCGCGAAGACGACGCCGACCAGCATGGCCAGCACCGGGTTCAATCCGGAGGCGATGACGGAGGCATGAATCGCCGGCGCGAATGCCGCACCGCCGACCAGGATGAGGCTGTAGAGCGGCCCGATCAGCGCCGCCATGACCAGCGCGCGCTTCAGGCCGAGCGGGCCGACGGCGAAAGGCTTCATGCGCAGCGCGAGCGGCATGAGGACGAGACCGGCGACCGCAAAGCGCAGCACGGTGACGTCGCCGGCGTTCAGACCCTCTGCGACCGACTGACGCGACACGACCGATTGCAGCCCCCAGATCGTCGCCGCGGCGGCGCCGGCTGCGATGCCGTGCAGGAGCCTGCCGCGATCGGCGGAAGCGCGCGGATTGTGCGGCGTATCGGAGGGGAGGAGCTCAGGCATTCGCACTCTTTGTATCAGCCGCAACGGCGGCTGCGGCCGCCGCAGTTACCGCTATCAGGCCGCACATAACACCACAGATGGAACCAAATCCGCTTTCGGGCCGTTAAATCGCGTTGGAAATCGGAGCCGGGGGGTTCTCTTCAAGTGGCGTTGTTCGAACAAGCGGGAACCCTGCCTCCGGGCCAGCCTGCCGAGCAGATCTTCCCCGGGTCGAGTGAACTCGCGGGCCTGCTGCGGTCGTTCGACTGGGCAGCCGCGCCGCTCGGTCCGCCGGACGCCTGGCCCCGCGCGCTGAAGACCGCCATCGGCATCATGCTCACCTCGCAGCAGCCGATCTGGATCGGCTGGGGCGAGGACCTCGTCTATTTCTACAACGATCCCTACAAATCGATCATCGGCGGCAAGCATCCCTGGGCGCTCGGCAAGCCGACGCGCCAGGTGTGGCGCGAGATCTGGGGCGACATCGGCCCGATGCTGGCGCAGGCGATGCAGGGCTCGATGGGCACCTACGTCGAGTCGCAGCTCCTGATCATGGAGCGCAACGGCTATCCGGAAGAGACCTACTACACCTTCTCCTACAGCCCGATCCGCGACGACGACGGCCGGCCCGCCGGCATCTTCTGCGCCAATACCGACGACACCGCCCGCGTCATTGGCGCGCGCCAGCTCAGGCTGTTGCGCGAAGTCGCCGCGCAGACCGCGCAGGCGCGCACGTGGCAGCAGGCCTGCGAACAGACCGTCGGCGCGCTCAAGACCGGCGACCGCGACCTGCCGTTCGCGCTGCTTTATGTCGTCGATGAGGACGGCGCCGGTGCGACGCTGATGGGCGCGCACGGCATGCAGCCCGACGATCCGGCCGCGCCGCGCCATCTCGCCGCTGGCGAGGGGCCGTGGCCGTTCCACGACGTCATCCGGACGCACACGCGCAAGCGCGTCGACGCCGCGGCGCTCGGCCTCGCCCTGCCGCGCGGCGCCTGGGACAGGCCGCCGCAGGAGGTCGTCGTGCTGCCGGTTGCCGCCAGCGGCGATACCGGCCGCGCCGGCGTGCTGGTCGCCGGCCTCAACCCGTACCGGCTGTTCGACGAGAACTATGCCGGCTTCCTCGATCTCGTCGCCGGCTCGATCGGCGCCGCAATTGCAAATGCCGAAGCCTACGAGCAGGAGCGCCGCCGCGCCGATGCGCTCGCCGAGATCGACCGCGCCAAGACCGCGTTCTTCTCCAATGTCAGCCACGAATTCCGCACACCGCTGACCCTGATGCTGGCGCCGCTCGAGGACGTCCTCAACAAGCCCGAGGGCGGGGTGCGCCCGGAGAACCGCGAGCTGGTCGAGGTCGCGCACAGGAACGGCGTGCGCCTGCTCAAGCTCGTCAACACGCTGCTCGATTTCTCCCGCATCGAAGCGGGCCGCGTGCAGGCAAATTACGAGCCCGTCGACCTGTCCGTCTGCACCGCCGAACTTGCATCGAATTTCCGCTCGGTCATCGAACGCAGCGGCATGCGCCTTGTGGTCGATTGCGAGCCCCTGCCGGCGCCGGTCTATGTCGACCGCGACATGTGGGAGAAGGTCGCGCTCAATCTCCTGTCAAATGCGTTCAAGTTCACCTTCGACGGCGAGATCAGGGTCACGGTGCGCGCCGCCGGCGACAATGCCGAGGTCGTCGTCGCCGACACCGGCACCGGCATCCCGCCCGAGGAACTGCCGCACCTGTTCGAGCGCTTCCGCCGCGTCGAGGGCGCGCACGGCCGCTCGCACGAGGGCAGCGGCATCGGCCTTGCGCTCGTGCAGGAGCTCATTCGCCTGCACGGCGGCGACATACGTGTCGAGAGCACGGTCGGCGAAGGCTCGGCCTTCATCGTGACGCTGCCGTTCGGTACGCAGCATCTCGACCGGGCGCGCATCGGCGCCGGCCGCACGCAGGTGTCGACCAATGTGCGGGCGCAGGCCTATATCGACGAGGCGATGACATGGCTCGCCAACGAAGCGGCGGCCGACGTGCCGGCGCCGTCCGCGGCGGACGACCTGACCCGCGTCGTACCGGCGGTCGGCGGCCAGGAATGTGTGCTGCTCGCCGACGACAATGCCGACATGCGGCACTATGTCGAGCGGCTCCTCAAGGCGGCCGGCTACCGCGTCGACGCGCATCCCGACGGCGAATCCGCGCTGGAGGCGGCGCGGCGCGAGGCGCCGCATCTCGTGCTCACCGACGTGATGATGCCGAAGCTCGACGGCTTCGGCCTTCTGGCGGCGGTCCGCGCCGATCCGCAATTGCGCGACATCCCGGTGCTGCTCCTGTCGGCGCGCGCCGGCGAGGAGGAGAAGGTCGCCGGGCTGAAATCCGGCGCCGACGATTACCTGACCAAGCCGTTCTCGGCGCGCGAGTTGATCGCGCGCGTGCAGGCGAACATGGAGCTCGCGCGCGTCCGCCGCGAGGCCAAGGCCGCGCTCAAGGACGAGGCGGCGGCGCTCGCCGAGCTGCACAAGGTCAGCCTCGCGGTCTCGTCCGAGCTCGATCTCGAGAACATGGTGCAGGTCGTCACCGACGCGGCGACCGCGCTGTCGGGGGCCGCCTTCGGCTCGTTCTTCTACAACGTCATCGACGCCAAGGGAGAATCCTACGTTCTCTACACGCTGTCGGGTGCGCCGCGCTCGGCCTTCGAGAAATTCCCGATGCCGCGCAACACCGGCGTGTTCGGCCCGACGTTCCGGGGCGAAGGCATCGTGCGTTCGGGCGACATCAAGAAGGACCCGCGCTACGGGCACAATCCGCCGCACAAGGGCATGCCGGAAGGTCACCTGCCGGTGACGAGCTATCTCGCCGCGCCGGTCATGGGCCGCGACGGCTCGGTGATCGGCGGGCTGTTCTTCGGTCATCCGGAGCCGGACGTCTTCACCGAGCGCGCCGAGCGCCTTGTCGCCTCGGTCGCGGTGATGGCGGCGATCGCCATGGAGAAGATCCGGCTCTACGAAGCCGCGCAGCGCGAGATCGTGCAGCGCCGCGAGATCGAGGCGCTGCTGCGCGACAACGAGCAGATGCTGGAGAACCGCATCGCCGAGCGCACCGCCGAGCTCGCCGATGCCAATACGCAGCTCCGCGCCGAGGCGGCGGAGCGCGAGAAGGCGGAAATCGCGCTGCGCCAGGCGCAGAAGATGGAAGCCATCGGTCAGCTCACCGGTGGCGTTGCGCACGATTTCAACAATCTGCTCACCGTCATCATCGGCAATCTGGAAACGCTCGGACGCCAGGCGACGAATGGCCACCCGGACCCGGCACGGCTGTCGCGATCGGCCGATCTCGCCATGCGCGGCGCGCGCCGGGCCGAGGCGCTGACGCAGCGCCTGCTCGCCTTCTCGCGCCAGCAGCCGCTGGTGCCGAAGGCGATCGACCTCTCACGCCTCGTCGTGAGCATGTCGGACCTGCTGCGCCGGACGCTCGGCGAGCAGATCGAGGTCGAGACCGTGCTGTCCGGCGGCGTCTGGCGCGCCTTCGCCGACCCCAACCAGCTCGAGGTCGCGATCCTCAATCTCGCCGTCAACGCACGCGACGCCATGGCGCAGGGCGGCAAGCTGACGATCGAGACGGCGAACGTCTATCTCGACGACCGTTACGCCGCCGGCCAGACCGAGGTCACGCCCGGCCAGTACGCGATGATCGCCATCTCCGACACCGGCAGCGGCATGCCGCCAGAGGTGATCGCGCGCGCCTTCGAGCCGTTCTTCACCACCAAGGATATCGGCCACGGCACCGGGCTCGGGCTCTCGCAGGTCTATGGTTTCGTCAAGCAGTCCGGCGGCCATGTGCGCATCTACAGCGAAGTGGGCAGCGGCACGTCGGTGAAGCTCTATCTGCCGCGCCTGCTCGCCGATGCCGGGGCCGATGCGGAGGAGACGACGACCCCTTCGGCCGGGGGCGCCGGCTCGGAGACGATCCTCGTTGTCGAGGATGACGACGACGTGCGCGCCTACACGACCGAGACGTTGCGTGAGCTCGGCTATCGTGTGCTCGAGGCGGGTCACGGCGAGGCGGGTCTCAAGCTGCTGCGGGAGCATGCGGAGATCGCGCTGCTGTTCACCGACGTCGGGCTTCCCGGCGGCATGAACGGGCGCAAGCTGTCGGAAGCGGCGGTCGCGGTGCGGCCCGACCTCAAGGTGCTGTTCACGAGCGGCTATACGCGCAACGCCATTGTGCATGATGGTCGGCTCGACGCCGGCGTCGAGCTCATCACCAAGCCGTTCACGCAGAGCGTCCTGGCGGCGAAGCTGCGCGACATCCTCGATGCGCAGGCGGGCCCTGCGCGCATCCTCGCGGTCGAAGACGAGGCGCTGTTGCAGATGCTGCTCACCGACATGCTCGAGGACGCCGGCTTCAAGGTCGACATTGCCGGCTCGGCGACCGAGGCGCTGGCCAAGCTCAAGCTCATCCCGGGCGGCGTGCGGGCCGCCGTCGTCGATATCGGCCTGCCGGACCGGCGCGGCGACATGCTGGTGCGCGAATTGCGCGCGCTCCATCCCTCGCTGCCGGTCGTGGTGGCGTCGGGCCGCGCCGCCGCCGACGTGGCGGCGCATTTCTCCGGCGAGAGCCGCATCGCGGTGATCGGCAAGCCTTATTCGGCGGACGATCTCGTCGCCGCGCTGGAAAGCGTCGGTGTGAAAGGGCAGGGCGGCTAGCAGCGCCGCTTCGAGGCGCCGCCGCACGCGCGTGACAACAATGTGTCCGCCAGCGCGATCACGCGGCGGGAATCGGCGATCACTTCGCGCGTTTGCGCAATGAGCGTGTCGATCGACGAAACGCTCTCGGCGAGAGCGCGCGCCGCGTCCTGCGCCTCGCGCAAATTGATGGAAAACAATTCTGAATATGACGGCCGGTGCAGCATCGGCGCTCCTCCCTGAACAACAGGCGGGAGCGCGAGCGGTCTCTCAGCCACCGACGCCTGCAGGCACGAGGCCGCTGCCGGTGATGTCTGATCCTGAGCCGAATTGGCGGAAGCGCAATGCCCTCCGCGTTTTATTTCTGCCGGCTATGCGCCCGACCGAACTTAGCCGGCGACGGCTGGCCGCGGGGGATCGGCGGGTATAGGCTACCTGACTTAGCGCGCGGGCTCGACAATCGCGCGCACCGGTCAGGGAGACGTCCATGCAATATTCCGTTTCGTCGGCAGCCGCGCGGCCGAATTGCACCGACGAGGAGTGGCAGGCGCGCGTCGATCTCGCCGCAGCGCACCGTCTCGCCTACCGGCAGGGTTTCAACGAAGGCATCTTCAATCATCTGACCTTCGTCGTGCCGGGCCGCGACGACCGCTATTATCAAATCCCGTTCGGCACGCACTGGTCGGAGGTGACCGCCTCGACTTTCATGGAAGTCGGCATCGACGACGGCAAGGTCAAGCGCGGCGAGGGCGACGTCGAGCAGTCCTGCTACTGCATCCATGCGCCGATCCATCGCGCGCTGCCGCAGGCCAAGGCCGTCTTCCATACGCACATGCCTTATGCGAGCGCGCTGACGCGCCTCGAGGACCCGCGCATCAAGGAGATCGGCCAGACCGAAGTCGGCATGATGGGCCAGATCGCCTATGACGACGAATATACCGGGCCGGCCAACGATCCCGCCGAAGGCCGGCGGCTCGCCAAGGTGATCGGCGACAAGACCGTGCTGTTCATGGCCAATCACGGCATCTCCACCGTCGGCGCGTCGGTCGCCGAAGCCTATGATCGGCTCTATTACGTCGAGCGCGCGGCGCAGGTGCAGATCTACGCCATGTGGACCGGGCAGCGGCTGAAGGAATTGCCGACCCCGGTCGTCGAGAAGACCAAGCGCGACATCGGCTCCACCGCGCCGACGCAGGGGCCGACCTCGGCCGAGCGGCACTTCAATGCGTTGAAGCGCATTCTCGATCGCGAGGAGCCGGATTACGCCTCGTGAGGCTTGCGGTCGGCCTCGTCGTCGCCGGCATGCTCGGCCTGCCGTGTCCGGACGCATGGGCTGACCCGGCCGACCCCTCGGATGCCCATGTCTTCAATTACGGCAAGGCGCACCCCCAGTGCGTCCGCTGGAGCGACGACTGCCGGACCTGCACCACGGCCGGCTGCTCGAACATCGGCATCGCCTGCCAGCCGGGTGAGGTTCATTGCCTCGACGACAAGACTGCCCCTCCTGCCATCGCGCCCGGAGGCCAGGCGCCGGCGCCGCCGGCCCGCTAGGGTCGGCCAGCCCGGTCCCTCCGTGCCGCCTTCCACCCGTGTCGGGTTACCGATATAGAAATCCGATGGGGGGCTCCATCGGACCGAAGGGCGGCAAACGCCCGGCCGATGACACGGCGCGACTCGCCCCGCGCAAAACACATGGCGGCGCACGCATGCCGCCTGCGAGGGGACGAAGGATGGCGGCTGTGGGGTTTGCCGGAATGGCGATGCTGGTCGCCGGCATCGTGCTGGCTGTCGTCGCCGAAGCCCGCATGTCACGCGCGGACCTGGTCGAACTTGCCGCCGGGCTTCTGATCGTCGGCGGCCTGACGCTGATCGGCATGGGCGTCGAATGCGCGTTCAATCCGGGGGCGTGCCGGCTCCTCTGAGCCGCCTCCAGCTACGCCGCGTCGTGAAAGATGATGCCGAGTGTGTGCCGCAGGCCCGACCGCACGCGGCTCACGCCGTGGCGCAAATTGACACGATAATTGCCCTTCGAACCCTGCACCGGGCGATTGTGCACGGCGAACACGACGGCGTCGCCCTGGCCGAGCGGCACCACCTCGCAGCGGCTCTGCATGCGCGGGCGCTGTTCGGTCAGCACGAACTCGCCGCCGGTGAAGTCGCGCCCCGGCTCCGACAGCAGGATCGCCACCTGGATCGGGAAGGCGAGGTCGCCATACAAATCCTGATGCAGGCAATTGAAGTCGCCGGCGACGTATTGCAACAGCAGCGGCGTCGGTCGCGTCTGCCCCGCACTGTGGCAGCGCCGCAGGAACGCCGCGTGATCGTCGGGATAGCGCTCGTCGAGGTTCATGCGGGCGTTCCACGCATTGGCGATCCCGGCAAGCCGCGGATAGAGGGCGGTGCGGAGGCCGCCGAGCGGATCGGGCAGGGGATATTTGAAATAGCGATACTCGCCCTTGCCGAAGCCATGCCGCGCCATGTGGATGTGGCTGCGGAAGCGGCTCTCGTCCGGATAGAGGGCGGCGATGGCGCGCGCCTCCTCGGGCGACAACAGCTTCGGCAGCACGGCGCAGCCATAGGCGTCGAGATCGGCCGTGACCGCTGGCCAGTCATGGGCGGCGACGCGCGTCTCAGCGGCCGCGATCGCCGGCGGCGGGATCGTGAAGGACTCGGGCTTCATGCCGTGGCTCCTGTCGGTTCGACACGCGCACTCGCGCGGAACCGACCATCGACGACAATGGCGGCCGAACCCACCCGATTTCCGTATGAAGCGGTTCCGGCGCCGCGCGGCCGCCTTACTCGCTGTTGGTCTTGCCGCGCTTGAGCGTCAGCGTCGGCGGCTTGCGCTTGCCGGGGAGCTTCTTGGCCGCGGCGAGATAGCGCCCGCCCTTGCCGTCATTGTGGTTGCCGCCGCGCAAGAGCGACGACGAGGTCGTCGCCTTATACGGCTTGTACATGCGCTTGCCGGTCGCCTGGCCCGAGGCGGCATCGCGGCTCATCATCTTGGTCGAGCCCTTGTCGGTCGGCTTGGTGATGGTGATGTCGGAATGGCTCGTATGGTGCGATCCGCTGCCGCGCGCATGGGCGGCGGCCGGCAAGATCAGAAGCAGGGATGCAGCGAGCGGACCAATATGGCGCATGGCTTGTCTCCGCGTTGGCTGGTGACCAGCAAAGCCGAAGCGGAAGGCGCTCGCAAGATCGCAGGTCGCGAATTGGTATTCTTTGGTGGATGCGAAACTTAAGATTGTCCGTGCCTAGAGGCTGCGGTCGACGACGACCTCGATCAGCTTCGGAACGGGATTTTTGAAGGCCTCGGCCAGCGCGCCGAGGCCGCCCGGCGCGTCGATGCGCATGGCCTCGAGCCCCAGTCCGCGGGCGACGCCCGCGAAGTCGACCGGCGGATCGATGAAATCCATGCCGATGAACCGTTCGTCATTGTGGAAGGCGCGCAGCCGCTGCTTGATGATGCGGTAGCCGCCATTGTTCACGAGCACGACCGAGAGCGGCAGCTTGTGGTGCGCGGCGGTCCAGAGCGCCTGGATCGAATACATCGCGCTGCCGTCGCCGGAATAGCAGACGACGGGGCGGTCTGGGTTGGCCAGCGAGACGCCGACCGAGGCGGGCAGGCCCCAACCGATGCCGCCGGAGGCGAGGCTGTGATAGTCGTAGCGGGTCGTGTTGGCGCGCAGGAACGGGATGTAGCGCGACGAGGTGAGCCCTTCGTCGACGAGGATGGCGTCCGGCGGCAGCGCCTCCACGACCTGGAGCGCGAGCCAGTCGGGGTCGATGGGGTTGCGCGTCGCGTTCGCCGCGATCTGCGCCGCGAGCGTCTTGCGCCGGGCCGACCAGTTGGTCGCGGCCAGCGCCTGCGTGCGCTCGCGCGCCGTGTCGGCAAATTTCGCGCCGCCCTTGCGCGCCAAAGTCGCGGTCAACGCGCGCAGCGTCTCGCGCACGTCCGCCTTCACGGCGATCTCGGCCGGATAGTTCTTGGCGATGTCGTGGTCGACGAGGCCGATCTGCACGATCGGCATTTCGTCGGGCAGCGGCGAGGACTCGCTGAACACCGACATGCGCAAGGGGTCTGCGCCGACGACGATCATCAGGTCGTAGGGCTTGAGGATGTCCCGCGTCTGCGTCTGGATGCGCGACAGCGGCCCCATGAAGTTTGGATGCTCGGAGCGGAAATGCGTGCCGTAGGCGACGGTCTGCTGGTAGACCGGGGCGCCGAGCATCGAGGCGAAGTCCGCGGCCTCCTGGAGCGCGTCGCTCTTTACGATTTCGTCGCCGACGACGATGACCGGGCGCCGTGCCGCAAGGAGCCGCGCCGCGAGCGCGTCCAGAGTGTCCGCCGCCGGCGCCACGCGCGTATCGACCCGCGTCGAGCGGCCGAGATCGACGGCGGCTTCGGCATTGAGGATGTCGCCGGGCAGCGAGATGAACACCGGCCCGGTCGGCGGCGTGGTGGCGATCTTGGCGGCGCGGCGCACGATGCGCGGCAGATCCTCCAGCCGCGTCACCTCGATCGCCCATTTGACCAGCGGCTCGGCCATGCGCACCAGCGGCCCGTAGAGCAGCGGCTCCATGAGGCCGTGGCCCTGCTCCTGCTGGCCGGCGGTCAGGATCATCGGCGTGCCGGTGAACGTCGCGTTGTAGAGCGCGCCCATCGCGTTGCCGAGCCCGGGCGCGACATGCACGTTGCAGGCGACGAGTTGCCCGGTCGAGCGGCTGAAGCCGTCGGCCATGGCGACGACCAGGCTCTCCTGCATCGCCATCACGTAGGTGAGCTCGGGATGGTCGTTGAGGGCATGCATGATCGGCAATTCGGTCGTGCCGGGATTTCCGAAGAGGTGGGTGATGCCCTCGCTCTTGAGGAGCGCCAGGAAGGCCGAGCGGCCGGAAATGCGGTTCATGCGGCGTAGAAGACAGGAAGGCGGCGGCGCGTTCAAGCGCGGGGCGCGCGTGTCAGCTCAGCGTGCCGGGGGAGAAGCAGTAGTCGATGCGCGCGGTGCCGTAGTCCTTGTACCAGTAGATGGCGTGGCCGGTCGGGTTCGGCCCCGGCAGCACCATGTAGGCCGGCAGCGTGCGCTGGCCGCGCGCGAGATCCAGCGTGACCGAGCCGTTCGGGTTGATGACGTAGGCGCCGTAGAAGGCGTGGCCGTCGGCGTCGAGGCAGCAGGACTGGCCGCGCGCATTGTGCTGGTTCTCGAACCAGGAGCGCAGCTGCGGCGCCGCCGTGGCGTATTCCGGCGTCCCGCGGGCGGGGGCGGGGGTGGCGCAGACGGCGCAGACGGCACAGACGAGGACGATGAGGACCGCGTCGCGCAGACGCGCGAGGCAAGGACGAGACGGACGAAGACGGGCCATTGGCGCGACCTCGATTCCCAGGGCGAGTCGAACCCGGACCCCGGAATGCTAGACCCGCCGAATTGAAACATAAAGATGAAACAGGCGGCCGGCGGCGCCCTAGCGGCCGAGCGACGCCGTCCGGGCGGGCCTGGCGGAGCCCGCCTTGCCGGCGTTCTCGATATCGGCGAGCCGCGGCGGCCAGTCCCCGGCCCAGACCGACAGCGGCATGACGTAAGGCGGCTCGCCGCCCTCGGTCAGGCTCGCGTCGACGGCATAGAGCGCGCCCGACTTCTCGCGCAGCACCGCCGTGTTGCGCGGATTGGTGTCGGCGGGCAGGCCCGCATAGCCGAGGTCGGCGACGCTGTGGAAGCGGAACAGGCCGGCGCGCTCCATCATCGTCATGTAGGTCCAGGTGTTGACCGCCTCGTCGATGCAGTCGAGCTGCGTCGGATCGCCCAGATTGGGCAGGATCATCATGTCCCTGTGCGTCCACTGCGGCACGCCCGTGCCGGTCTTGGCGCCGACGATCTTCTGCATCGTGGCGACGGCATGCGCGATCTTCCCGCGCTCGGCGCGGGCGTCGCGCGCCGGCGGCGAGAGCTGCGCCTTCACCTTCGCCCATTCGCCGGCGGTGAGCGACACGCGCGAGGTCTCGGCGCAGCCGAAGCCGTGGCATTCGATGAAGGAGGCGGGGGTCGGGCTCGTCTCGGCGTAGCGCGTGAGGTACTCGGCCGAGAGCGGCGCGTCGCCGCCGCCGGAGGACGTGACGCAGCCGCCGAGCGCCAGCGCGGCCAGAAGCGGCGGCAGGAACGTCAGCGAGCGGGTCAGCAAGCGGGCGCAGCGCACGGCCAAATCCCCGAATGACGCCGTGAGGTTAGCACGGCCGCGCGGGCTGCGGGAGCGGGGGTAGCGGAGGGGGCGGGGCGGGGCCTCAGCCCCTGAACCGCGTGAACACCACGCCGCACTCGCCGCCGAGCCGCCAGACGACGCGGCATTCGCGTTCGATGCGCGATGTCTCGCCGGAAATGACCAGCACGAACACGTCCGGCAGCGGCGTCTCGACATAGAGCCGGGCGCCGGTGTCGGAGATGTCGACGACCATGCAGTCGCGCGGCAGCGCGCCGGCGACCGGGAAATACTGCGCCCGGCGGTTGATCGCCTGGCGCACGGCGCCGCGGCGCTCGGCCGGCATCGGCCTGGTGTTGGGCTTGGCGCGGGCGATCATGCGGCGGGGCTTTGGGCGCGGCGGGCTCTCATGCGCCGGCACCATAGGGAGGGCCGGTTCAGGCGTGGTTAGACGGGACGGGAGGATTTGAAGAGACATCGAGGCATTCGGGCGGGCGTCGTCGCGGCCCGCGCCTGCGGCGTCAAGAAAATAGTCCTTGACAGCGAGTCTCTCCTCCTATAGATTCCGGTCACGCTCGGAAGCCGCGTCCGTTTGAGGGCCGCCGCCCGGGCGTTTTTCATTTTCCACACCATCCGAAGGACGAACCACATGGCGAAAGCCACGGAGGCGCCCGCGTGCGCCGGCGATACGCATGCGCTCCCCGATCTCTCGCCATCCTTGGCCGGGCCAGAGGAGGGCGGGGAGACGAAGCGCACGCCTTGGCGCAAATACGAATTCGACGACGAGACGTTCGAAGAGCTGCGCCGCCGCTATGAGGAGACGGACGAGAGCGGCGTGGCGATCGCGCGCTCGCTCCGCATGAGCGACACGCATTTCTACCGCATCGCCAAGGATAGAGGCTGGGTGAGGTACAGGCCGGGGCCGATCGGCCTGACGCCTGCGGCCAGGCTCAACGCCCGCGCCGCGACGCTGCTGAAGGCGCGCGTCGAGGACGGGCCGCCGGTGATGACACGCGCCGAATTGCGCGCCGCAGCCGAGGCGATCCGGCGCGACGCCGAGGCGCACGTCGCGGAGCTCGAGACGCTGCGCAGGCAGACGACCGCGGCCGGCCTGCGCCCGCGCGACATCCATTCCATCACCGCCGGTATCGCCGACATGACGGCGACCGTGAGCAAGCTCGCGCAGCTTTGCGCGCCCGAACCGCAAAGGACTTCCGCAGATGACGACCTCCCCCAGGACATCGATGAAGTCCGTGAAGCGCTTGCGCAGCGCATTGAAGCTCTTGTCGCCGAGTGGCTGGCCGAGGAGGCTGGTGACGGAGGCGCCGGAGATCACGGAGACGCTGGCGCATGACTTCGCCACGCTCTCGCACCGGTACCAGACGCCGCCGCGCCTCGCGCGCGACGGCAAGCCCTGGACCACGTGGCTGGTGCTGGCCGGCCGCGGCGCCGGCAAGACGCGTCTCGGCGCCGAATGGGTGCGCGGCCTCGTTCACGGCGAGGCGCCTTACGCGAGCGCGCCGCACGGATCGATCGCGCTGGTCGGCGAGACCGAGCACGACGTGCGCGAGGTGATGATCGACGGGCCGGCCGGCCTCCTGCACACCGGCCCGCGCGAACAGCGTCCGCAATGGACGCCGACGCGCCGCCGCCTCGAATGGCAAAACGGCGCCGTCGGCTACGCCTTCTCGGCGGAGGATCCCGAGCAGCTGCGCGGGCCGCAGTTCGACGCCGCCTGGTGCGACGAGCTCGCCAAGTGGCATTACGCCGACGAGACTTTCGACATGCTCCAGTTCGGCCTGCGGCTCGGGCGCTTCCCGCGCCAGATCGTCACCACGACGCCGCGGCCGACCGCGCTGGTGAAGCGCCTCGTCGAGGACCCGCGCACCGCGGTGACGCGCGCGGCGACGCGCGCCAATGCCGCGTTTTTGTCGCCGGCGTTTTTGTCGAACGTGCTGGCGCGCTACGAGGGCACGCGGCTCGGGCGGCAGGAGATCGACGGCGAGATCATCGAGGACCGTGCCGACGCGCTGTGGACGCGCGCCATGATCGAGGCCGCGCGCGTGCGCGCAGCGCCCGCATTGCGGCGTATCGTCGTCGGCGTCGATCCGCCGGCATCGTCGAAGCCGAACGCCGACCGCTGCGGCATCGTCGCGGCCGGGATCGCGGAGGACGGCGGCGTCTATGTCATCGAGGACGCGACGGTGGAGCGCGCGCAGCCGGCGGAATGGGCGGCGCGTGCGATCGCGGTGTATCGGCGGCACGCGGCCGACACCTTGGTCGCGGAGGTGAACCAGGGCGGCGAGATGGTGCGCGCCGTGCTGCGCGGCGTCGATCCGGGCGTGCCGGTGAAGACGGTGCACGCGACGCGCGGCACGTGGCTGCGCGCCGAGCCCGTCGCGGCGTTGTCCGCGCAAGGCCGCGTCCGGCACGTGGGCGCGTTTCCGGCGCTCGAGGACGAGATGGCCGACTTCGGCTTGCAGGGCCTGTCGTCCGGCCGCTCGCCCGACAGGCTGGACGCGATGGTCTATGCGGTGACGGAGCTTGTCGTGAAGCCGCAGCGCGAGCCAAGGATCAGGAGCCTCGACACGCCGCCGCTGACGCCGCTGTTCCGGAATTTGTGGCGGTGAGGGGGGGGTGACTGAGACTCATCCTGAGAGCCTGTCCCCCGACTTGATCCGGGGAAGTCCGCCGAAGGCGGGCGTCTCGAAGGATGAGGTGGGGAGGAGAACCTCGACCCCGGGTCTTGTTGAACGACCGGGCAAGCGCCATATTATGCAGGTGATTCCAATGATTTACGGTGTAATTAACCTTATCTACAGGCCGTCTTGCCATCATGGCGGCGCGGCGTCGGGGCGCTTGCGCCCCCCGCCGGGGGGTGCAACGCTGGCGAACAAATCGGTAATCGGCGCGTTGTCGATGGCCGTTCTCGGAGCGCGACCATGCTCGTCTCGATGAAGACATCCGACCTGATCGACAAGCTCGTGGTGATCGCCGACGGCGACTTCGAGCTCGTGCAGGAGGCGGTGGCCGCGTGCGCGCAGGGCGCCGATGGCGCCGCCCTCAAGGACGTCGTCGCCTATATCGAGACGCACCGCCGCGCGCCCACGCCGGCACAATCTGCGGCTGCAGCCTAGAAAGTTTCCTGCTAGCCTTTAGCCCATGTCACTGGCATGGGCGACGCTCGCACTCATTCTTTTCCTGCTGCCGGGCGTCTTCTTCTTTATCGGTCTGGCGACCTACGAGCGGCTGTCGCGGGAGATCATCCGTAGCGGCGTCGTCAGCGAGGTGGCGATGGCGTCCGCCATCGCCATCCTGATCCACACGCTGGCTATGATGGCATTGAGCGCGGTCGGCTTTCGCCTCAGTGGTTTCATCGAGCCGCTCGCAGAGTTTTCAAAACTCGAACCGCAAGTCTTCGTCGAGCGTCTCGCTGAGCGGCTGTTTCCGGCGGTGATTTATCTCGCGGGCACCACGGCCGCAGGCTTCTTCCTTGGAGTGATCGTCGCCTTCTTTATCGTGTGCGGACCTTTGCGGCGGCTGGCGCGGCACAAATGGATTTACGATATCGCTAATGCCGACCGCAGGCGGCGTTACGTCACCGCGTTCGTCATGACCACGATCATCGATGAATCGCGTATCATCATGTATAGAGGCCGCGTTCACGAAATCTTCCTCGGACCGGATGGCGCTCTGTCATACCTCGTTCTGAAGAACTGCTTTCGCTATTACATGACCTTCAACGAAGGCGCACTGATCACCAGCCGGCAATTCGAGCTGTTCGGTTCGCGGCAAGGGGCGCGGCCAGCCGACGTGTGGGATCGCCTGTTCATCGAAGGCAAGAACATCGCCAACGTGCTGTTCGATTCCAGTCCCGAAATCAGGGAGCAGGCGGAGGGGCGGGATGCGCTCGATGTCGCGTTCCGGGAAGCGTTGACGCGCCAAGCTCAGCAACGCGCGGCGGGAGCGGGGGCATAGCGGTCGATGGAGCGCTACAGGCCGGTGACGCTGACGGAGCCGGAAAGCGGCACGCTGGTGCCGGCGGTGCCTTATGACCGGCTGATGCAGGAGCGGGAGTTGGGGTAGGGGGCGCAATTAGCGAAGCATATCGTGCCTGCGGTCTCCAATCTGCGGAGTGCGTTGCGCGAAGCGTCTTACGAGCTGAGATTTGCAGGAGCGCTATATGCGTGTCGAATCAAAGCTTGAGTTTAGGGTTTTGGGTTAGCCACGGTCTTGGTCCATCGGATGCCATCTGCGCGTGTCAAGGCCCCAACCGACACCTCCCGCTCCTCCTCCTCCTCCTCCGCCTGATGGTGTTTTTTCGGATTGGGCCGACGGCGGCGTCCCAACAGTGGCTGGGGCTTCAGGTTCAGATAGCGTCTCGCGCACGTCTCGTGTCGGCGCCGTCAGCGCTGGGGCCTTATTGTGCGCTCGGATATATTCACGCGCTTCCTCCTGCATGGAGATAGCTACGCGGGGAACTTCTTCAATTATCTTCGAAAACCGCGCATCTAACTGTTGTAATTGGTCGAATTTCTTATCGGCCAACACATGGTCGATTTCGTCCGCGATCGCATTAAGTTTGGCCGCAGCCTTAGCATGCGCTTCAGATCGGCCAGCGTAGTCCAAAAAGGTTTGAAGCCCCGCCAACACTGCCGCGGTTACCGATAGAATCCCGGCGCTCATCGCGATGATGGGCATACTCTTGCCCAGATCCGTCAACGTCGAGAAGGCGGCTGTTCCAACAATGATACTCAGCACAACAACCGGAATGCCGAGACGCTTATGCATCGCTTCGGCTCGATCAGATGCCATGGCGTGTGCGACTGCGACTTCTCTCGCTTTCTGCTGTCGGGCAATTGCAATGGTTATGGAGTCCATCTAGGCCCCCGTTGCTATCCCTGCGACGTCACCCTAACGCGCAAATCCGCATCTTACAATTGTCGACTAGCGTAATCGTCGCAAGCTTTTGGTTGGGGCGGGCAAAAACAATGCCCCGCTCTCGCGGGGCATTTGCATTTTCTCAGCGCTGGGTCCCCGCTTTCGCGGGGACGAACCGAGGGGGGGAAGGCCTCGCCGCCCAGATCCTTCCAGGCTCGCGTGCTTCAAGCACGCCAGCGCCTCAGGATGACGGCTACTTCTTAGCCCCCACCAC
>JBQCFB010000406.1:0-13426 GCA_051959715.1 Pseudolabrys sp. | reverse complement strand
GGCGACATCCAGTCGGCCTATTCGGCCGAAGACCTCAACGGCCTGCGCGCGCGCGTAACGCCGGAGATGCTCTCCTACTTCTCCGAGCAGATGTCGCAGAATGCGAGCCGCGGCCTCGTCAACAAGGTGAGCGGCGTGCGCCTCGAGCAGGGTGACCTGTCGGAGGCTTGGCGCGAGGGCGACAGCGAATATGCGACCGTCGCGATGCGCTTCGCGTTGACCGACAGCATGATCGACCGCGCATCGGGCCGCGTCGTCGAAGGCGGGCATCCGGACGAGGTGACGGAAGTCTGGACTTTCGTGCGGGCGCGCGGCGGCGCGTGGATCCTGTCCGCGATTCAGCAGACCTGAAGCGGCGTCAGTCCGGCGTACCCGCCTCGCGGATGGCGCGGCGGGCGGCGGCCGGATCGCCGACCGGCTCGAGCGTCGCGCGCTGCGTGTCGCTCAGGGCCCGCTCGAACTTGACGCCGACCTGGCGGGTCTTGCGCCAGACCACCTGGCAGGTCCGGCGCGCGCTGCCGCTCTGTGTCAGCCACAGCCGGAAACGATCGGGAACCTTGTCGGGGTAGGGTACGTCGATGCGGGCGCCGGTGTCGGAGATGTCCGAGAGCATGCAGCCGACCGGCTTGCCCGGCCGCAGCTCGAGGCGGGCCAGGTAGTGCATCGGTCGGCGCGGGCTCTTGCGTTGGTCCTGGTTCATGGCTCTCGCGCCCGGGAGGCCGGTTAACGGCTGTAAACGGTCGAGCATAGGCTGGCACCGCTTACCAATTGCTGAAGGGCGGGTTCCCGCGCGCCGGTTGCGGTCCATCCCCGTTGACCGTGGCGGGAATTCAGTCTATCTGGCCGCGGGCAACCTGGTTTTCGGCCTCTCTTGCTGACACGCTCCCGGCTTTGGGCTGCGCCTCAAGTGACCCCCCAAAACTCGGATTGTTGCCGCCCCGACGATATTCGTGGGGGCGTACAACGAAGAGATGCTTGAAAGGAACTACGAATGGCTACCGGAACTGTGAAGTTCTTCAATACCCAGAAAGGCTACGGGTTCATTCAGCCGGACGACGGCTCGAAGGACGTGTTCGTGCACATCACCGCGGTGGAGCGGGCCGGCATGCGTTCGCTGAACGAAGGCCAGAAGGTCAGCTACGAGATCGTCACCGAGCGCGGCAAGCAGGCGGCGGGCAACCTCCAGCCGATGTGATGCCGATTGCATCGTGACCGATGTCGAAGCCCGGCGGCGACGCCGGGCTTTTTGATTTTTGCCAACCCAAGTCGTGCTTATGCGGCACAACGCCGCCGGAATAGCGCTCGGCGGGCTGGGGTTGATCCTCGTGGAGCCGCGGAGCCGGCATGTCGCCGCGCGCCGTTCGGCCGGGGAGACGTGTTTATGACCACCGTACGCATGACGGCGCCGTTCGCCGCCCTGATCGCCATCCTGTGCGCCGCACCCGCTTCGGCGCAGCAGGCCAACATGACCTTCTTCGTCACCAGCCAGGGCGTCGGCAAGGGCGCCGATCTCGGCGGGTTGGCTGGCGCCGACGCGCATTGCGCCGCGCTCGCGCAGGCCGCTGGCGCGACCGGCAAGACCTGGCACGCGTATCTGTCGACGCAAGGGTCGGGCGCGGTGAACGCGAAGGACCGCATCGGCAAGGGGCCGTGGACCAATGCCAAGGGCGTCGTCGTCGCCAAGGACGTCGCCAACCTGCATGGCGAGAACAATCTCACCAAGCAGACCGCGCTGTCGGAAAAGGGCGAGGTCATCAACGGCCGCGGCGACACGCCGAACCGGCACGACATCCTCACCGGCTCGCAGCCCGACGGCACGGCGTTTGCCGGCGATCAGGACCGCACCTGCAAGAACTGGACGAGCAGCACGCAAGGCTCGGCGATGCTCGGTCACGCCGATCGTATCGGATTGCAGGACGACGCGCCGTCGAAGTCGTGGAACTCCTCGCATCCCTCGCGCGGCCCCGGCGGCGGTTGCAGCCAGCCCGACCTGAAGTCGACCGGCGGCGACGGCCTGCTGTACTGCTTCGCGGTCAATTGACAAATTGTCCTGCTTGCGGCGGCGGTTCCATCCGCCGCCGCGGCATCCTCCCGCGGACCCGACTTCAAGCGAATCGCTTGGCGAATTGTTAGCTTTGGGCCGCTAACAATTCGGCTCACGCAAAGCTGACGGGGCAGCGAGCGAGGGGGGGAGGGCGCCGGACCCGGGCCGCGCCCGATTTGGAATGCCTGAACTGACAAATCTGTTTCTGCTGTCCGGCGAGGCCGTCATCTATTTCGTCGCGCTGGGCGCTCTGCTGCGCGCGCGCAAACGCATCGGCCTCGGCGCATTCTTCTGCGCGCTCGGCGTCATGCACTTCCTCGAGACCTATCTCGCCAGCACGCTCTACGTGCCGTTACCCTTCGGCATCGTCGCCTCGCCGGGTTCGACCGTGCTGTTCACCGGCAAACTCATGATGCTGCTGCTCCTCTATATTCGCGAAGATGCGGTGGTGGTGCGCCAGCCGATCTACGGCCTCTTGTTCGGCAACGTCCTCCTGTTCGCGCTCGGCTTCGTCATGCGCCATCACGCCGGCGCGCCGGGACACGGCGCCGATTACGGCTTCATCGATCAGATGGGCGCACTGATGGTGTGGGGAACGGCCATCCTGTTCTTCGACTGCATCCTCATCATCCTGCTCTACGAGCGTACGCGCGCCTGGTTCGGCGATCGGATCCTGCCGCGGGTGGCGCTCGCGGGCGCGCTGGTCCTGAGCTTCGACCAGCTCGCCTTCTTCGCCGGCCTCAACATGCTGACCGGCGCGGGCCTGCCGATGCTGGTCGGCGGCTGGGCGGCAAAGATGGGCGCGGTCGCGCTCTACAGCGTCATGGCTGCGGCCTATCTCATGTATTTCGAGCGTCCGCTCGCGCGCGGCCGCTCCGCGCCGCGCATCGCCGACGTGTTCGACTTCCTGACCTATCGCGAGCGGTACGAGGACCTGCTGGCACGCACCGGATGCGACGCGCTGACCGGCGCGCTCGACCGGCACTCGCTCGAGGCGCATGGCCGCCGCTCGGTCGAGCATGCCGCGGCTGCCGGGCGTCCGCTTGCGCTGCTGCTCGTCGATATCGACCACTTCAAGACCTTCAACGACCGCTTCGGCCATGCCGCCGGCGACCGCATGCTCAAGCGTGTCACGCTCGACATCATGGCGGCGGTGCGCGTGTCGGATTTCACCTATCGCTTCGGCGGCGAGGAGTTCGTCGTCATCGCCGAGGACCTCGACCAGGAGGAGGCGGGCGCCATGGCCGAGCGCGTCCGGCGCCGCATCGCCGGTGCCGCCGCCACGCATGCCGGCGAAGCCGTGACCGTGAGCATCGGCGTCGCCATGTGCCCGCGCGACAAGACCGACTATGACGCCCTGTTCGAGATTGCCGACAAGCGGCTCTACGAGGCGAAGGCCGCGGGACGGAACCGCGTCGTCGATGGACGGGTCAAGGGCCCGGACCCCCACGTGCGTCTCGTCTCCGGCTGATATAGTCGCAGGCACCAGACGGAGGTGTCTGCATGCGATACCAGCTCTTCTATTGGCCGGAGATCCAGGGCCGCGGCGAGTTCGTGCGGCTGGCGCTCGAGGACGCGGGCGCGAATTATGACGACGTTGCGCGAATGTCCGGCGGCATGGACCGCATGATGGCGATGATGCGCGGCCCGCGCGAGAAGCGCCCGCCTTATGCGCCGCCGTTCCTCAAGGCCGGCAAGCTGGTCGTCGCGCAGATGGCGGAGATTCTCTTTTATCTCGGTCCGAAGCTGAAGCTTGCGCCGAAGAGCGAGGCCGACCGGCTCTGGCTGCATCAACTGCAGCTCACGGTCACGGACTTCGTCAAGGAAGTGCACGACACGCATCATCCGGTCGGCACCGGTCTCTACTACGAAGACCAGAAGGAGGAGGCGAAGCGCTATGCGCAAGGCTTCCTCGACGAGCGGGCGCCGAAATATCTCGGCTATTTCGAGACCGTGCTCAAGCGCAGCGGCGGGCCGTGGCTGCTCGGGCGGCGTTTCAGCTATGTCGACCTATCGATCTTCCAGCTCGTCGAAGGGATGCGCTACGCCTTTCCGAAGGGTGCGGCGCGCGTCGAAAAGAAAGTGCCCGGCCTCGTCGGCATTCGCGACCGCGTGGCGAAGCGGCCGGGCGTCAAGGCCTATCTCGCCTCCGAGCGCCGCATCCCGTTCAACGAAAGCGGCATCTTCCGGCACTATCCGGAGCTGGACCGGTAGCGCTCATCCTTGTGCGGCGAGCGTCTTGCCGCCGCTCGCGACCGGCTTCGCGCCGATCAGCGCGAAGGCGATGACGCACGGGACGGTGCCGTTATTGACCCAGTCGTGGATGGTGCCGCGCTGGACCATGACGTCGCCGGCCTTCAGCCGCACCGGGCCGGTCTCCATCACCATGTCGATCTCGCCGGAGATGACAACGGCATAGTCGATTGAATCGGTGCGATGGTTGCGCGGTGCCACGCCGGGCCCGAACGACACGACGCGGAACACGCTGCCCTCGGCGATCGCCGTCGGGATCTTCTTGTTCGAAGGATCGTCGCTGCCGTCATTGACCGCCGGCAGTTCCTCGGTCGACCAGATGACGCTGTACGTTGCGCCTGGCCGGGGCGAATGCTGGTTCTTGACCGGCTCGTCGATCAGCACGGTCGAGCGTCCCTGCGCATCGTGGCCGGTGACAACGCGGCGGATGTTCAGCGTCATTGTCGTTCTCCTTCTTGTAATGCGATGCGGCGGGCGCGCCGCTTCTTGCCGCGTTCGTGCATGAGCAAGAACAGGCCGGAGCCGACGACGATCGCCGAGCCGGCGAACAGCGGCAGGGTCGGAATCTCGCCCCAGAACACGAAGCCGAGGAGCAACGCCCAGACCAGCGAGAAATAGAAGAACGGCCCGACCGCGGCCGGCGGCGCCATGGTCAGCGAGCGTGTCCACCAGTATTGGCCGATGGCGTTGATGACGCCGTTGGCGATCAAGGCGCCGAGATCGCCGTTGGTCGGCCAGGTAAAGCCGAAGAAGGGGAGGCCGATCGCGAAGAACAGCGCCAGGAACACCATCTGGTACATGGTGAGCGTCTCGGCCGACTCGGTCGATGTCATGCCGCGAACGGCGGCGGTGACGCTGCCGTAGAGCACGGCATTGGCGAGCGCGAACAGGGCGCCGATGCGGAAGGTGTCGGCGCCCGGTGCGGCGACCAGCAGGACACCGGCGAATCCGGCCACGAGCGCCGCGCCCCGCGCAGCGCCGATCCTCTCCTTCAGCCATAGCCCGGCGAGCAGTGTGGCGAAAAGCGGCGAGGCGAAATTGATGGCGATCGCGCCGCCGAGCGGCATCAGGCCGAAGGCGATGATGATGCAGCTCTGCGCCACGGTCTGCGTCAGGCTGCGGCCGACATGATCGGCGAGCCGCCGCGTGCGGAACACGATCAGGCCGCTGCGCGGGAGGATGATCGCCGCTGCGGTGACGAGCGAGGCGATGGCGCGGAAGAACAGGACCTCGTCGAACGAATAGCCGACGATCTGCCATTTCGAGATGGCGCTCGAGACCGAGAACATGATCGTCGCGCCGAGCATGTAGAGAATGCCGAGCGGCACGCGGTCGGAGCGGGACGAAGTGAGGGGTGAGGTCTCGGCGGTCACGGGCGAGCGGTGTGTTGCGGACCTTTGCCTAGCATGGTTGCCGCGGGCCACGGGAGGTACGCGGCCGCATGGCGGCGCGGCGTCAGCGGGGTCCGCAGGACGCGCAGCGGCAACCGCCCTTGAAGTAGAGCTCGACGTGCTCGTCGCCGTAATCGATGGTGATCTCGGCGCCGATGTCGATGTCTTTCACGGCGCGAAACATCATGCGGCCGTCGGTGAGTATGGCCTCGGCGTTCGGGTCGCACGCGTGATTGACGTAACGGGCGATGTTGCTGCGCGGCGACCCGTCAATGGTCCAGCGGCGGTCGATCTCGAACAGGTACTTGTTGGCGCGGCGCCGGTCGATCTCGCGCGCCTCCTTCGTCGGGATGCGCGGACCCGTATATTCGACGATGTCGGTGTCCTTGATGATGGGCGCGGCCGCGAAGAGGCCGAGGCCCGTGGCCGAGCGGCGGACGCGGAACGGCTTGTCGGCGGCGGTCATGTCTACCGGCCCGCGCGCGCGGCGCTGCGGGCGCGCTTGGCGCGCAATTCTCGGGCGCGCTTGGCGCGGCGCTTGCGGCAGCGCGTGCACTTGCAGTTCGACTTGCCGATGACGTTCTTCAGGTAGTCGCTGCCGTAGTTATAGGTGAGTTCCTCGCCCGGCTTGATGGCGCGGAGCGTGTAGATGAACACCTTCTTGCCCTGAATCGAGGTGTCGCAGTTCGGTCCGCAGGCGTGATTGAAGTAGCGGGCGACGTTGCTGCGGCCCTTGCCGTCGATGGTCCAGCGGCTGTTGACTTCGAACAAGTAGCGGTTGCCGCTGTTCTCCGCCTTCTCCGCCGCTTTGACGTCGAGCAGGGGACCCTTGTACTCGGCGAGGCGGGTTCGTCTCTTGATCGGCTTGGTCGCAAAGAGGCCGAGGCCGGTCAGCGATCGACCGAGGCGGAACGGACGTGAGGACATACGGAATGGTGTTTGTTTCGATGGCCGGTCGGAGGCGCGGCAATGCCAGATACAGGCGGCAAGGTCAATGATTCACGGCACATGCGCGCGTGCCGATAAGGGCTCGGCAATCTTCTCCAGCGACTGGCGCTCGGCCGCGACGCCCCATACCACTTCGATGCCTGCGGCCGCGAGCATCAGCGCCGCCGCCGCGGCGTAGCCGTAGAACACCGCGACGCGCGAGCCGGTGCCGATGAGCGTGCCGAACAGCCAGGGCGCGGCGACGCCGCCGGCGCCCGTGCCGAGCGCGACGAAGACGGCGATGGCGAGCCCCCGCGTCTCGAGCGGGAATATCTCCGACACGGTGAGATAGGCGGAACTTGCCGCCGGCGAGGCGATGAAGAAGATGGCGGTCCACAGGGCGGTGAGCGTGACGACCGTCAATGAATCGGCGGCGAACAGCCAGCCGGTCACGACCAGCAGCGCCGCCGACAGGCCGTAGGTCGCGGCGATCATGCGACGGCGGCCGAGCGTGTCGAAGAAATGGCCGAGCACCAGCACGCCGAGCACGTTGCCCACCGCGAAGGGCAACAGATAGAGGCCGGTCGCGCCGGCCGGCACCTGGTAGAAGCGGGTCAGCACCAGCGCATAGGTGAAGAAGATCGCGTTGTAGAGGAACGCCTGCGCCACCATCAGCGCGAAGCCGACCAGCGCGCGGCGCCAGTAGCGGGCGAACATGGTGTGCAGGATGACGCCGAAGCCGAAGCTCGTGCGCGGGTGCACGGCGATGGCGTCGGCCTCGTCGATCTTGGGCAGCCGCCCATGCACCTCGGCGGCGACAGTCGCCTCGATGCCGGCGACGGTCGCCTCCGCCGCGTCCGGATAGCCATGCGTCACCAGCCAGCGCGGGCTCTCCGGCACCCAATGGCGCACGAACAGGATGCTTAAGCCCAGCGCGGCGCCGATGCCGAAGCCGAGCCGCCAGCCGAAGTCGACGCCGAACAGGCGCGGATCGAGCAGGACGAGCGTCGCGCCCGAGCCGAGCGCGGCGCCGATCCAGTACGAGCCGTTGATCATGATGTCGACGCGGCCGCGCACGCGTGCCGGGATGAGCTCGTCGATCGCCGAGTTGATCGCCGCATATTCGCCGCCAATGCTGGCGCCGGTGATCATGCGGAACAGCGCGAAGCTCCAGAAGTCCCACGAGAAGGCAGTGAGGAGAACGCCGGCGAGATAGGTCGCGAGCGTGATGAAGAAGAACAGCCGCCGGCCGAAGCGGTCGGTCAGCCAGCCGAACAGCAATGCGCCGATGACGACGCCGCTGAGATAGAACGAGCCGATGAGGCCGATGTCGGCGCTGGAGAAGTTGAGTGTGCCCGGCTCGGCCAGCACGCCCGAGACCGCGCCCATGAGCGTGACTTCGAGGCCGTCGAGCACCCAGGTGACGCCGAGGCCGACGACGATGAGGGTGTGGAACGGCGTCCAGGGCAGGCGGTCGAGCCGCGCCGGGATGAGCGTGCGCAGCGCCGCCGCCGTCACGTCACGCGCCCCAGCGACTTGCGGATGCTGTCGGCGCTCCTGCCGAGCGCGTCCGCTTCCGCGTCCGAGAGCTGCGGATCGAGCACGGCGGCGACGCCCTCGCGCCCGACGATGCTCGGCAGCGACAGGGTGACGCCGAACGTCTCGTGATAGCTGCCGATCGGGACCGCCGCGCGTTCGTCGTTGAGGATCATCTCGGCGATGCGGCAGGAGACGATGGCGATGCCGTACTGGCTGGCGTCGTGGCCCTCGATGATGGTGATGTTGGCGAAGCGCACGTCCTTCTCGAGCGTCTCGTGCATCGCTTTGGCGTCCTCGCCGCGCGCCGCGAGCAGCGTCGCGACCGGCACGCCGCCGACGCGCGCGGTCGACCAGGCGAAGACCTGCGAGGTGCCGTGCTCTCCGAGCACCTGCGCCTCGACAGTGGCGGGGTCGACGCCGAAATGCGCCCCGAGATGGACGCGGAAGCGCTGGCTGTCGAGGTAAGTGCCGGCGCTGACGACGCGGTTATGGCCCGCGGCCTTGCGGGCGATGTCGGCGAGCGGGTCGGGCGGGTCGGTGACGACGAGAAGCACGGCGTCCGGCGCGGCCTTGACGATGCGCGGGACGATGTCGCGGTAGATCTCGGCGTTCTTGCCAAGCAGCTTGAGGCGGCCTTCCTTGTCGTTGCGGTCGGTGGCGCCGCCGGTCTTCTCGTTGACGCCGGAGGTGATCATGACGACGCCGGCGCCTTTAAGGTCCGCATAGTCGCCGTCCGTGATCGTGGCGCGCGGGCTGAGCGGCAGGCCGTAGCGGATGTCGGTCGCGACCGCGGCGGCCGTCTTGCGCGTGCGGTTGACCAGCACGATCTCGCGCGCCGTGCCGCGGTTGACCGCGGTGAGCGCACAGGCGCAGCCGACATTGCCGGCGCCGATGATGCCGAGTTTCATGGGTTGCTCCCGTGGCCATGCATGAACCCCGCAGAGGTGCGGGGTGTTCCTCTTCTTCTTACCCTCTCCCCTTGTGGGAGAGAGTGGCGAGCGCAAAGCGCGAGCCGGGTGAGGGGGCTTTCATGCCATTTCCCCTCACCCGCCCTCGCTTCGCTCGGGCACCCTCTCCCACAAGGGGAGAGGGGAAGCGCGCCCGCCGCAGCGTTTGCCTGCACAACGCGCTCTGCCATGATGCGCCCCCGGAGGCCCGAATGCCCGCCAATCCCGACCGCTGGCCCGAACTGTCCGCCGCCGCCTGGCGCGACACGCGCGCGACGCTGCACCTGATGACGCAGATCGTCGGAAAGATCCGGCTCGCGTTGACGCCGTGGCAGAACCATTCCTGGCACGTGCCGCTCTACGTTTCCGCGCGCGGGCTGACGACGTCGCCGATCCCCGACCGCGGCCGAACGTTCCAGATCGACTTCGACTTCATCGACCACGTGCTGTGGATCCGCACCAGCGACGGCCACTACCGGCAGGTGATGCTGCGGCCGATGCCGGTCGCCGAGTTCTACGACGAGACCATGTCGGCGCTGGAGCAGCTCGGCATCGAGGTGACGATCCGCACGACGCCGAACGAGGTCGCCGACCCGATCGCCTTCGACAAGGACACCGTGCACGCGTCGTATGACGCCGACTATGTCCGCCGCTTCTGGCGCGTGCTCCTGTCGGCCGACGCCGTGCTCAAGCGTTTCCGCACCGGCTTTCTCGGCAAGGCGAGCCCGGTGCATTTTTTCTGGGGCTCGTTCGATCTCGCGGTGACGCGTTTCTCCGGGCGCACCGCACCGGCGCATCCCGGCGGCGTACCGAACCTGCCGGACGCGGTCGCGCGCGAAGCCTATTCGCACGAGGTCTCGAGCGCCGGCTTCTGGCCGGGCGGCGGCGGCATCTATGACGAGGCGGCGTTCTATTCCTACGCCTATCCGGGGCCGGCGGGCTTTGCCGAGGCGCGCGTGCTGCCGAAGGAGGCGCTGTGGTCGAAGGAGCTCGGCGAGTTCCTCCTGCCTTATGCGGCGATGCGCGCGAGCGAGGACCCCGACACGACGCTGATGACGTTCCTGCAATCGACCTACGTCGCCGCCGCCGATCTGGCGAAGTGGGACCGCGCGGCGCTGGAGTGCTCGCTCGGGCAGGCGGGCAAGTGCAGGGCGGTGTAAGCGCCGCCGCATTTCACGCGCGGCGTGCGGCTTTCCCGAACCCCGAACCTTTTGCCGCACTGAGGCGACAAAGGCATACTGATCCGATCTCGGGGGAGACAACCATGACCAACGTCCGTTGCCTTGCCGCGGCCGCGCTCGCGGCTGCTTTCGTCCTGCCGGCCGCGACCGCTTCGGCCGAAACCTTGTTCAAGATCGTCACCGAGCGCGACGACATCGTCGTCGGCCTCAACGACGCAGAGCTCAAGGACCTCGGCGGCGACGCCGGCGGCATCGCCAAGGCGCTCGCGGCCAAGGGCTCGCTGACGCTGTGGCAATACACCGTCGGCCAGAAGGACGGCGAGCGCTTCGTCGGCCCGCACGGCAAGGTCGGCGTGCTGGCCGCCAAGTCGCTGCGCGTCGAGCCGTACAAGCAGCCGTTCAAGGTGCTGGCGCACGAGTAGGGCGGCTGGCGACGTCCGGCCGCTGCGCCATCCCTCAGAGGGCGCGGTCCTACATGCACTTGCCGTCGTGCAGTTTCGAAACTTGCGCCTGCTGCCGGCGGCAGTCATTGCTGTAGGTCCTGCCGTTGCACCCGCAAACCGGACGATAGATCGCCGAGCAGAAAGTGGGCACCCGCGCGCAGGCGCCGGGGAGTGGGCTGATGCAGGCCCCGGTCGGATGCTGGCAGAATTCCTTCTTGCCGCACAGGACCGAGCCGATGAACCCGCCGCATGTCTCGCCGACCTTGGCAGAGGCACCGGCCGGCGCGACGATCAGCAACGCGGATCCGAGCAAGAACAGCATCGCGGTGCGATGCATGGACGAAAATGCCATTGTCGCCTCCCGAGTGGTTTTGTCGCTTGCAACCCGAGGTTACATGATCCCGGCACGGTTGCAAACGGCCCACGGGCAAACGCTGAGGTCCTGAATTCAAATTCCGGACGGCTGACGAGGGCACTCCAGGGAGACGAAGCATGCGCATCACCTTCCGCAAGATGACCGCGCGCGACGCCAAGGCCGCCGAGGCGCTGCTGTCCGCCTTCCTGCGCGAGGACGCGCACTATCTCGGCACGAGCGCCGTCTACGGCGACAAGGGGCCGCGCGCGCTCAAAGCCGCGCTGCGCCTGTTCCTGAAGCGGCCGCGGCTCGGCTTCGTGTGGCTCAGCTTTGCCGACGGCGCGCCTGCAGGCTGCTGCGTCATCTCCTACGCGATCTCGACCTCGATCGGCGCCGTCGCCGGCAAACTCGACGACGTCTTCGTCGCCGACGGCTTCCGCGGGCAGGGCGTCGGCGAGGCGATGCTAGGCGCGCTGGAGAAGCAATTGAAGAAGGAGAAGGTCAGGCGCATCGACACCGCGGTCGTCACCGACAATGCCGGCGCGGCGCGGTTCTATGCGCGGATGGGGTACAGGGAGTTGGGGGAGGAGCGGCTGGCGAAGGTGTTGTGAGGCGCGCGCGGAATCCTCCGCGGCGCGGGCTTCTTGCAGGGCGCTACATGATCGTTGAAAATTGACAAACCCAAGAGGTGTCCAGAGAAGCCGACGGCTAAAGACAGAAGTCTGCTTAGGCGCCCGGATCGGCGATATTCAGATATTTCGCGAGGCTCAAGGGCAAATTAGGCGCTGTGGCGGTGGAGGGCCGATCCACTAACTGTCGACGGTTTCATGTTCAGAAAGCTTGCTTCTTCGCATCAAGTATGTGGCGGCAGGTGCGAGGGTTCGATTCTCTGGAAGGGCTATTGTCTTGCCATGGTAATCCACGGTTAACGTCTTATCGATTTTCGAGTAGTCGCCGCCCTCCTTCATGTCTGGGTCACTAAAGGTGATCCTGTGATCCGTAGAAATCTCAATCCATTGCGAGTCAAACAGTCGGTGATGTGTCGCACACAATAATACGCCGTTTCGCACGTCAGCTCTTTCGTGCGGCGAGCAAAAAGACCAGGGCAAGATATGTGCAGCATCAAGTGCATCGTAGAATGTGAGTCCGCAAACCGCGCATCCGCCGTATATTTCAATCAGTGCGCTTCGGAATATTTTTTGGAAGATTCCTCGGTCTTTTACTTTGCGGAGAATCGCTTCTCCGTGATTTGGCTTCTGCGCGAGTTGCAGCCCCCATCGTTCAATTGTGTCGTTTGGTCCGAAACTTCTGAACGGATTAGGTGTCTTCGCCCAATCTTCATCGAAGACGTTTGCCTGCGCCGTCGCGAGATCATCGACATCCCAAGCTATGAATCCGCCGCCAGGAATGCCCTTTCCTGCGCGTACAACCAGTGCCGTTAGCGGGGGTTTGCGGTTCTCCATACAATATAACTGGATTGGCCCGAGCGCTCGACCGACAGATAGTGGATTCGTATGGATAGCAGGAGCAATCTCGCCATATGTCAAAGTGCGTCGGTCTCGCGCAGCGGTCGTTAGCAGTGGCCAAACCATCCCTGCGGCATGTTCCCAATTGACCATTGGTGGCCCCCCTCAATGCTTAGACGTTCACCTTCCTTACCGAGGGATTATGCATTAGAAGCGGGCACATCGCACCTAAAGAGCCCCCCATGAACGCCCCCACCGCCAACCCGCTGCCGCCCTACCACCACACCCCGCTGTTTCCGCTGGGGCCGGACAAGACGAAGTACCGCAAGGTCACGTCGGACGGCGTGCGCGTCGAAAAGGTCATGGGCCAGGACGTCGTGGTCGTTGCCCCTGAAGCGCTGCGCGCACTGTCGGAGGCGGCGTTCATTGACATTAATCATCTCTTGCGGCCGGCGCATCTCAAGCAGCTGCGCGCGATCCTCGACGATGCGGAGGCGACCGCGAACGACAAGTTCGTCGCCTACGATCTTTTGAAGAACGCGAACATCGCGGCGGGCGGCGTGCTGCCGATGTGCCAGGATACCGGCACCGCCATCATCATGGGCAAGAAGGGCCGGCGCGTGTTCACCGACGGCCAAGATTCGTTTGTTGACGAGGCGATGCTGTCGCAAGGCGCGCGCGACGCGTACTTAAAGAAGAACCTGCGCTATTCGCAGCTCGCGCCGCTCTCGATGTTCGAGGAGACGAACACCAAGTCGAACATGCCGGCGCAGGTCGAGATCTATTCCGAGGGCGAGGATTATTATAAATTCCTCTTCGTCGCCAAAGGCGGCGGCTCGGCCAACAAGACGTTTCTCTTCCAGGCGACGCCGTCGATCCT
>JBQCFB010000405.1:0-11907 GCA_051959715.1 Pseudolabrys sp. | reverse complement strand
CCTACACGCGCTGTCGCGCAGCGACGAGGCGATCGCGAGCTTCGACCAGGCGCTGAAGCAGAAGTCGAAATTCGCCGAAGCGCACAACAATCGCGGCGCGGTGCTATCCGCGCTCGGCCGCCAGGACGAGGCGATCGAGGCCCTGCGCAAGGCGGTCGCGCTGAAGCCCGACTATGCCGACGCGCACTACAATCTCGGTTCGGCGCTGCGCGAGCTCGGCCGCCACGCGGAAGCGGTCGACAGCTTCGACCGCTCGCTCAAGCTCCGCCCCGATTTCGCCAAGGCGCACAATAATCGCGGCGCCTCGCTCGAGGCGCTGCAGAAGTTCGAGGACGCGCTCGCGGACTACACGCGCGCCAACGCGCTCGACCCGGGCTTCGCCGACGCTTTGAGAAATCGCGGACGCGTCCTGCTCCAGCTCGACCGCGGCCAGGATGCGATCGACGCCTTCACCGCGGCGCTGAGTCTCAAATCCGACGACGCCGAGACCTGGTATCTGCGCGGCCGCCATTTCATCGATCTCGGCCGCAATGACGAGGCGCTCGCCGACCTCGCGCGGGC
The DNA here is from genome assembly GCA_051959715.1 of Pseudolabrys sp. Taxonomy (GTDB): domain Bacteria; phylum Pseudomonadota; class Alphaproteobacteria; order Rhizobiales; family Xanthobacteraceae; genus Pseudolabrys. The sequence continues at coordinate 11,346 of JBQCFB010000405.1, read as the reverse complement.
GCTGGCGCTCAAGCCCGGCCACGCCGGCGCGCGCTTCGCCGACTGCATCGCCGAGCTCGCCATCGTCTATGACGACGAAGCCGAGATCGGCCGCCGCCGCGCCGCCTACGAGCGCAAGCTCAAGGCGCTCGCCGCCGACGTCGCGGCCGACCGTCTGACCGGCGACCTCATTCCGGCGATCGGCGCACAGGAGCCGTTCCTGCTCGCCTATCAGGGCGGCAATGACCGGCCGCTCCAGGAGATCTACGGCGGCATGGTGCATGCGGCCGTCGCGCGCGCGTTCACGGCCGCACCGCTGCCGCCGAAGCCGGCGCCGGACGAACCGATCCGCGTCGGCATCGTCAGTGCGCATTTCTTCAGTCATTCGAACTGGAAGATCCCGATCAGGGGCTGGCTCGGCCAGCTCGACCGCTCGCGTTTCAAGCTCTTCGGCTACCATCTCGGCGTCACCCGCGACGCCAACACCGACCAGGCGGCGGCGCTGTGCGACCGTTTCGTGCACCGGCCGCATGTTGTCGAAGGCTGGCGTGAGGAAATCCTCCGCGACGCGCCGCACGCGCTCATCTATCCCGGCCTCTTGATGGACACACTGTCGCTCCAGCTCGCGGCACAGCGGCTGGCGCCGGTGCAGATGACGTCGTGGGGCCATCCGGAAACGAGCGGCCTGCCGACGCTCGACTACTTCCTGTCGAGCGACCTGATGGAAGCGGGGGATGCGCAAGCGCACTACACGGAGACGCTGGTGCGGCTGCCGAACCTGTCGATCTACTACGAACCGGTGAAGGCGCCGCCGGAGCCGGTGACGCGCGCCGAGCTCGGCCTGCGCGACAGCGCGACCGTGTTCTGGAGCGCGCAGTCGCTCTATAAATACCTGCCGCAGCACGACGACATCTATGCGCGCATCGCCAGGGACGCCGGCGACTGCCAGATCGTGTTCGTGCGCCATCACGGCGGCAACGTCACGGACGTCGTGCGCGCGCGACTGGCCCGCGCCTTCGCCGCGCACGGCATCGACGTCGACCGGCATTGCGTGTTCGTGCCGCGCATGAGCCAATCGCGCTTCGTCGCCGCCGCAGGTCTTGCCGACATCCTGCTCGACTCGATCGGCTGGTCGGCCTGCAACTCGGCGCTGGAGAGCCTCGCGCACGACCTGCCGATCGTCACCTATGCGGGGCCGATGATGCGCGGCCGGCATTCCGCCGCCATCCTCAATCTGCTCGGCGTGCCGGAGACCATCGCCGCCACGCCCGACGAGGTCGGAACGATCGCCGTGCAGCTTGCGCAAAATCCGGATATGCGGCGTGAGATCGTTGCGCGCATGGCGGCCAACAAGCACCGGCTCTATTTCGACCGCGCGCCCGTCGCTGCGCTCGAGGACCTTCTGGAAAAATCCGTCCGCGGCTAGGCCCTTTGCCGCCGCCCTTCCCGCCTATATGAATGCCGGACATCCGCGCGGCGGGAAGGACGAGACATGCGTTTTGAAGGCACCAGCGGCTATGTGGCGACCGACGATCTCAAGATCGCGGTGAACGCCGCCATCACCCTCGAGCGGCCGCTGCTCGTGAAGGGCGAGCCGGGCACCGGCAAGACGGTGCTGGCACTCGAAGTCGCCAAGGCGATCGGCGCGCCGCTGATCGAATGGCACGTCAAGTCGACCACCAAGGCGCAGCAGGGCCTGTACGAATACGACGCCGTGTCGCGCCTGCGCGACAGCCAGCTCGGCGACGAGCGCGTGAAAGACATCCGCAACTACATCAAGCGCGGCAAATTGTGGGACTCGTTCGTGTCCGACGAGCGCCCCGTGCTGCTGATCGACGAGATCGACAAGGCCGACATCGAGTTCCCCAACGACCTGTTGCAGGAGCTCGATCGCATGGAGTTCTTCGTCTACGAGACCGGCGAGACGGTGAAGGCGCGCCGCCGCCCGATCGTCGTCATCACCTCGAACAACGAGAAGGAACTGCCGGACGCGTTCCTGCGCCGCTGTTTCTTTCACTACATCCGCTTCCCCGACACCGAAACGATGCGCGCGATCATCGAGGTGCACTTCCCCGGCATCAAGCAGCGGCTCGTCGCCGAAGCGCTCAGGCTGTTCTACGAAATCCGCGACGTGCCCGGCATGAAGAAGAAGCCGTCGACGTCGGAGCTGCTCGACTGGCTCAAGCTCCTGCTGGTCGAGGACGTCGGCCCCGAACTGCTGCGCGAGCGCGATCCGAAGAAACTGATCCCGCCTTTACACGGTGCGCTGATCAAGAACGAGCAGGACGTGCACCTGTTCGAGCGCCTCGCCTTCATGGCGAGAAGAGAGGGACGCTAAACCCCCGCCTTCTTCTTTTCCGGCTCGGCGGCGGGCGGCGGCGTATCGCCCAGCCAGCCCTGTCCGCGCGCATAGCCGACGATCTTCTCGCCGATGCCGCGGCCGATCGCACGCACCTGCGCCTCGACGTCGGGCGACAGCCGACCGGCCGCCCTGCTCTCCGCGGGCAGCGCCGCGTCGACCGCGGCGGCGTCGATCTTGACCTTGCCCTGCGGCGCGGCGGTGAAGCTCGTGAGCTGCTTCCGGCCGAACGTGCCGTTGCGCTCGAGCGTCATGTCGGCGACGACGCCGCTGCGCCCGTCGCCGATGCCCTTGCCTTTCTTGTCCGGCCCGTCGCCGCCGCGCAGGCGGCCCGAGACGATGATTGCGTCGTCCTTCAGCGACACCGCGTCGGCTGAGCCGGGCACCGCCTCGAGCCCGGCGGCGCGCACGGTGGCGACGATGGTCGCGACGACCTCGTCATTGACGCGCTCCAGCGTGCGCTCCTTGCGCAGATGGAACGGCAGGTCGCTGCCCTCCTTGCGCGACAGCCGCACCGTGTAGCCGCGATCGATCACGGTGATGTCGGGCGACATGACGAAATCCGTCACGATGACGGTCTTCGGCTTCGACGCCGATGCGTTGGACGTGAGGCTCACGCTGTCGGTCTGACAGCCGGCGAGCGTCAGAGCCGCCAGGGACAGGCAGAGTGCGGATGCGCGCATGGAAACGGAGCTCGACGAGGTGGATTTCGGCAGCGGCGTACTACCACAAGGCCGGAACGTCAAAGGAGTAGGTGACGCCAGTCCCCACCTGAATCTGATCGCGTGAACCGCGCATCGTGACCAGTGGCGAATTTGCCGCATCCCCGGCGAGCCGCTGGTATTCGAGATAGGTGTAGGCGGCCCATTGCGGCGAGAAGTCGTAGCGTGCCTGCGCGCCGGCGCCCCATGAATGCACGCCGCCCTGCGCGGTATAGGTCGGCAGACCCGACGTGACGGATTGCGAGGCCGTGACGCTGTAATACGGATCCTCGGCCTTGCCGGTCGCCAGCGTCAGCCGCGGCCCGCCGGACAAGGTCAGTTGCGGCGTGAGCGGATAGACGACGTCGGCGCTCAGGTCGCCGACGATGCCGTGATGGCCGCCGAAGCCCTGGCGCAACTCGGCGCGCGTGCGCAGCCATGGCGCCACCCAGTATTCGGCAAAGCCGCCGATCTCGATCGCCGTGTCGACGTCGAGACCGCGCAGATCGGCGTCGTCGCTCTCGCGGCGCGGGAAACGGATCTTCGCGGCCGGACCCGCGCGGAACGTGCCGGTGTCGATGATGCCGAAGCCGAAGCCATCGCGCGGCGCGTGGAAGCGCGGCGGCGTCCCGGCCTTGCGGACATCGAACAAGGGGAACGGGCGGATCATGTAGCTGTCCGAGCCCTCATAGGTCGGAAGCACGCCGGCCTCGATGCCGAGCGTCACGGTCCACTGGTTGCCTTTGAGCGCCGGCGCGGGGGCCAGATCGGCGGCAAGCGCCGGGGCGCTGGCCAGAGCCGCGAGGGCGGCGCCGAATACGAAACGAACCCCCTGCATTCCCACACCTTTTCCGGCCGCACCGCACCACGTCCGCAAACACCGGCCGGACACTGCGAAATCAGGCTAGCACGGCGCACCCGTGAGAATGCGACGGCGGGGCAATTTGTTCGGTATGGGCACTCAAGACGTTGAAGCGTGTGGCATTTCTGCTTCAGTCGGCGTGCCGGGAGGGGCCTCCGGCGGCGGCTCGTCCGGCGCCTTAGACGCCGTTTTGCGCGCCTGCCGCCGCTCGCTCATCCGCGCCAACGCCTGGGCGACGCCGCCCCTCACCCCGGCGCCCCAGTAGACGCCCTGGGCCAGCGCCTTGCCCAGCCGGCCACCGGCCCAGACCAGCTCGTAGGGCGCGAACAGCCGCCACGTCTGGTCGGCCTCGATGATGCCGCGGGCGATCAGCTCGCCTGCCATGGCCGTCGTGTTGAGGCCGTGGCTGCCGAAGCCGCTGGCGATCCACAGGCCCGGCTCGAGTTCGCCCACCTGCGGCATGTGATGGATGGTGCGCCCGAGCGTACCGCGCCAGACATGCGCCGCCTCGACCGCCCCCAGGTCCGGGAAGACGCGGCGGATGTCACGAATGAGCGCGCGGGCAAAGCGCTTCGCGTCGGCGTCCCACGTGCGCAGGCGTCCCGCCCATTGCAGGCGATTCCCGTCGACGATGCGGTAGTGGTTGTCGGCTCGCGTGCCGTCGCTGACCGCGCCGCCATAGCGGATGACTTCTGCGAGATTGGCGATTGGCTCGGTCACCAGCACATAGGTCGAGACCGGCAGCAGCGTTGCGGTGAGCCGCGGCACCAGCCGGCCGAGATGCACGCTGCCGGCCAAAACGACATGCGCGGCGCGCAGGCGCCCCGCCGGCGTGACGACGCGCTTGCGCACGCCGGCCGGATCGATCGACAGCGCAGGCGTCTCCTCGAAGATGCGCGCGCCCGCCTTCTCGGCGAGCGCCGCGAGCCCGAGCGCGTAGTTCAGCGGATGAATATGGAACGCATTCGGGAAATGCAGCGCGCCGAAGTACCGCGGACTGGGCAGCGCCGCACGCACCTCTTCCTTCGGCCAGAACTCCACATCTGCGCCGATCCAGCGCAGCCGCTCGACCTCGTTGCGCTGCGTCGCGGCGTTGTCGGTCTTCGACACGTAGAGCCAGCCGCGCCCCGCATCGACGCCCGGCATCGCCGTCTCGTCGATCGTGCGGCGCACGTAGGCGACGCCCTGCTCCGACAGCGCCCAAAGCTGCTTGGTGTGATCGAGGCCGACACGCTCGATCATGCCGTTCACGTCTTCGGCGAAACCCGGCAGCACGAAACCCGAATTGCGCCCCGACGCCGACCAGGCGACGCGGCCCGCTTCAAGCACCGCGACCGACCAGCCGCGCTCCGCGACCTCGCGCGCGACCGTGAGGCCCGCCAGCCCGCCGCCGATGACGCAGACGTCGACGTCGAGATCGAAATTGAGCCGCCCGCGCTCCGGCGCGTCGAGGCGCGTCGCCTCGTACCAGGTCGTCGAAGTCTCCGGCATTCCGGGGTTTTCCTGAGCGGTCTCGCGCAAAGGCCGCATGCTAGACTGGCGCAGATTCGAAAGCGACCCTCTCTCCTTTCCCGAGAACCGCTTCAGCCGCAACCCGTTATCGAGCCATGCGCCGCCTCATCCTGTTCCGTCACGCCAAGGCCGAAACCGCCACACCGGGCCAGAAGGACGTGTCGCGCGCGCTGATCGAGCGCGGCCGCAAGGATGCCGCGCGCATCGGCGCCTTCATGGCGACGCATGCGCTGACGCCGGACCGGGTGCTGGTGTCGCCGGCGCGGCGGACGCAGGAGACGTGGAAACACGTTTCCGCTGCGTTCAAGCCGGCGCCGGCCGCGACCACGATCGAGAAATTCTACGAGGCGACGCCGCATGCGATCCTCGCCGCGGTCAAGGACGCGCCGGCAAGCGCGCACACGCTGCTCGTCGTCGCGCATAATCCCGGGCTGCACGAGATCGCGCTGATGCTGATCGCCTCAGGCGACATCGACGCGCGCGAGCGGCTGACCGAGAAACTGCCGACCTCCGGGCTCGTCATCGTCGACTTCGCGGTCGACGACTGGAGCAAGCTGCATCCGCAATCCGGCCGGCTCGAGCGCTTCGTCAGCCCGCGCACGCTCGACGGCGCCGACTAGCCCGGCAGGAGATCGCGCGGCGGTTCCGTGACGCGATAGGCGCCGGGCCGGTTGCGGCTGAAGAACGTGCCGCCGTGCCAGACGAACATCGCGAAGAAGAGGCCGACGAACACCGCGGGTGCGACCGCGTGCGCCTGAAGCGCACGCACGATCAGAAGCGCGAGCGCGAGCGACACGCCGACGAAAACGAGAAGCCCCGGCCAGTAGATGAGGCCCGGCCTGCCCCGCTCGCAGACGAAGGCGCCGTTCGCCGCGGCAACGCGCGCGTGCAGTTCCGTGACGAAGCGCGTGTACTCCGCGTCGAGACGCTTCTGATCGACCATGCTCTTCCAGGTGGTCGAGACGATGCGCAAGGGCGGATCGCCCGGCGCCCAGAGCTCGGTCATGAACCGCGTCATCTGCATGCTCATCGGCCGGTAGGCCATGCGCATGCGCGAGATCGCCGCGTAGCGGGTGAAGCCCGACCGCACGCCGGCGCTCCAGGCAAGGCCGTCCGGATGCAACGTCAGGTTCCATTCCGCCCCAAGCAGCGATGGGCGGTAGGAATATGACAGCGCGGTTTCGGCTATATCGGCGGCGTCGGCGGACATCATGGCATCGGTTTCAATTGTTTTTCCCGCGTCCGTGCGCCGTTAACCATGTTGCCGCTTGGTGCCTGTTCCGGGCGCTGCGCGACCATCGCGAATGTTCCCATCGGTATCGGTGTATAATAAGTTAATTTCCGGTACCATGATCGGAATTCGTACGATCGTTGCGTCAGTTCGGGGAGCGTCACATGGCGAAGTTGTCGGATATTTTCGGCCGCAAACCTGAGGGCGGCGCCGACAAGATCATACCTCTGCCAGCCATGCCCCTGCGTGGCAATGGCCAGGGCGAGCACATCGAGACGTCGGTCGATGCCGGCGCGCGCATCGGCGAAGAGAACGAGGTGCTGCGCAACCTCCTGACCGACACCGGCCGCAAGATCGGCGAGCTCGACGAGCTCAAGCAGGCTTTCGACAAGCTGGTCCTCCCCTTCAACGCGACCTTGCGCGCGCTGGAGACGGAGAAGTCGCAGACGATGTCGCTTGCCGGCCGGCTCGAGGAGCAGCGCGCCGCCTATGACAAATTGTGCGGCGAGTTCTACCAGGTCGAGCGCAAGGCGACGCAGCTCGATGCGGACGTCGCGCGCCTGCGCAGCGACCTCGAACTCGCGCGCGACACCGGACGCGCGCTCGAGAGCGCGCGCAACGAGACCGCGGAGCAGTTGAAGGGACGCGAGACGCACGTCGCCGAGCTCGAGCGTCAGCTCGAGCAGGAGACGGCCGAGCGCCGTTCCGCCAGCGAGGCGCGCCGCACATTGCAGGAGCACCTCGACGCCGCCGGCAAGCGCACGGTCGAGATCGAAGGCGAGCTCGCCGCCGCGCGCGAGCGTCTCGTCCTCACCGAGGACGAGAAGACCTCGCTGCAGCATCAGGTCGAACAGGCGCTGGCGGAGAACGCCCGCCTCACCCGCCGCCTGACCGACAGCGACAACACGGTCACCGCCATCCGCGCCCAGCTCGCCAAGCTGGAAGCGAGCCATGCCGAGGCGCACAGCGAGCGCGGCCGTCTCGCCGCCGCCCTCGACGAGGCCAAGGAGCAGCACCAGTCCGAGCGCAACACGCTGACGATGCGGCTCGAGGGTCTTGTCTCGCGCGCGGGCACCGCCGAGCGCCTGCTCGCCGAGACGCGCGCGAACCTGATGGCCCGCACCGAAGAGGTGCGCGGCTTCGACCGCAAGGCGGTCGAGGCAAACATCGCGCGCGGCGCCGCCGAGCGCCGCCTGCAGCAGCTCGAATCGGCACACGAGACGCGCGAGCGCCAGATCCGCGAGCTCGAGACCGCGCGCAATACGCTGACCGACCGCACCATCGAGCTCACCAAGAGCCTGAAGACCCGCGAAATGGCGCTGAGCCGCGCCGAAGAGTCGGTCGCCGCGCTCACGACGCGCAACGGCCAGCTCGAGGCCGACATCCAGGTCAGCCGCGTCGGCGTCGAGCGCCGCGTCGAGGATCTGAGCTCCGCGCTCGAGCGCGAAAGGCTCGAGCGGGCCGTCGTCGAGGGCGCGCTCGAAGCCGCACGCAAGGACAATGCGCGGCTTCAGCACGAGCTGTCGGTGCTGCGCGCGAGCGTGCGCCGCGGCATCGCCTTCGACGAAGCGCCGACCGCGCCGGCCGGCAACGAAGAGACGGCCGAGCTTCCGGCCGCGACGCCAGCGGAACAGACGGTGGTCGCCGCCGGAGCCCACAAGGCCTGAGCGGTTCCCTCGATCTCGAGAATTTAAGCGCCCGCTGCATATCCGGCATGCGGGCGCTTTTTTTGCCTGCGACCGAATTTCACATCCGGCTGACTGTCCGGAACATGACGCACTGTCCTTGCGTTTTCTCCGAGCAGGCGTGGGCGATGGCCTGCGCCTGCCTACGATTCGCTGATGCGGATCAACTCCGGAAAACGTGAGGAGGCACGATGCTCAAACACACTCTGACCGCGGCGGCACTGGCGACGGTGCTCGCCATCCCTGCCTATGCGCAGTCGAGCAATCCGCCGGCGGCGCAGCCCCCGACCACAGCGCAGTCCGCCCCACCCGCTCCGGCGGAGAAAACCGCGCCGCCGATGAGCACTCCGTCGGCCGCGCCGGACAAGGCGGCGACGCCTTCACCTGCGCCTGACAAGTCGGCCGCTGCCGACACGAAGGCCGACAAGAAGCAGGCCGGCTTCGTCCAGAGCCAGGAGTCGAGCGAGTGGCGTTCGTCCAAGCTCGTCGGCGCCAGCGTCTACGGCCCCGACAACAAGTCGATCGGCAGCATTGACGACCTGATCGTCGACGAGAAGGGTGCGATCAAGGCGGCCGTGATCGGCGTCGGCGGCTTCCTCGGCGTCGGCCAGAAGGACGTCGCCGTGCCGTTCGAGGCGATGAAGATCCAGCGCAAGCAGAACTCGTCCTCGATCGAAAAGATCACGGTGACCTACACCAAGGACCAGCTCTCGAACGCGCCGAAGTTCGCCTACTTTCAGGTTCAGTCGAACACCACGACCGGCTCCGGCGGCGGGATGGGGGCGCCCAAGGGCATGAGCCGCCCGGCCACCAGCCCGGCCGGCAAGTAGCCGAACCGGCGATCAAGCCTTCGGAACGCCCGGCCCCCGGCCGGGCGTTTTCGTATGCAGGCGCAGATGGATGCGCCTATAGTGGCGGTCATGAAATCGCTCTGGATCATGGTCCCGCTGTTTGCGCTGCTGATCGCCTCGTTCTGGTTCGCGGGCGAGACATGGACGCGCCTCGGCGACGCGGTTCCCTTCTGGGGCTGGTTCGCGATCGGCGGCGGCGTCCTCTTCTCGCTCCTCATCGGCGGCGGGCTGATGGCGCTGATGTTCTACAGCGCCCGCCATGGCTATGACGATCCGGATGGCCGGCCGCACTGAGCGGTCTCTTCGCAGGCGCAAAATTCACAGAGAATTTAGGGGACAACGCGCCCATCCGGGCTTGCCCACTCTCGCATTTTGCCGCCGCAGGCCAATGATGGCGCCCTCGCGTAATGGACAAGCCGGGGGGCCCCGCGATGTGGAACCAAGTCTACAATCCGTTTAACAATTCCGTCCTGTCGACGATCGCGGCCGCGCTGCCGGTGGTCACGCTGCTGGTGCTGATCGCCTCGAACAAGGTGAAGGCGCATATCGCGGCGGTGATCGCGCTCGTCGTCGCCAACTGCGTCGCCATCTTCATCTTCACGATGCCGGCGGGCATGTCGATCCGCGCATCGCTGCTCGGCGTCGTGACCGGCTTCTTCCCGATCGGCTGGATCGTGCTCAACGTCATCTTCCTCTACCGGCTGACGGTGGAGAAAGGCGTGTTCGAGACGCTCCAGAACACGATCGGCGGTGTCACCACCGACCGCCGGCTGCAGCTGCTGCTGATCGCTTTCTCCTTCGGCGCGTTCTTCGAAGGCGCCTCGGGCTTCGGCACGCCGGTCGCGGTGACCGGCGCGATCCTCATCGGTCTCGGCTTCTCGCCGCTCGCCGCCTCCGGCCTGTCGCTCATCGCCAACACGGCGCCGGTCGCCTACGGCGCGCTCGGCACGCCGATCGCGGGCCTCGCCAGCGTCACGGGCCTCGACCCGTTCCTGCTCGGCGCCATGGTCGGACGCCAGCTTCCGTTCTTCTCGCTGATCGTGCCGTTCTGGGTGGTGTGGGCCTTCTCCGGCTGGAAGGGCGTCAAGGGCGTCTGGCCGGCCGTGCTGGTCACCGGCGTATCGTTCGCGATCCCGCAATTCGTCATCTCGAACTACATCAATCCCTGGATCGTCGACATCGGCGCGTCGCTGGTCTCGATGGCCTGCCTCATCCTGTTCCTCAAAGTGTGGCAGCCGAAGGAGCTGTGGCTCTCCGCAGCGCTTCGCACCAAGGATGAATCCGCTTCGACCATGCCGACGCCGAAGCCGATCAAGCCGGTGACGTCGTCGCAGATGTGGTTCGCGCTCATGCCGTGGATCATCGTCTGCGTCGTGCTGCTCATCTGGGGCACCAACGCCTTCAAGGGCGCGGTCAATCCGTGGGCGACCTGGAACTACGCCGTTCCGGACCTGCACAACATGATCAACAAGGTCGCGCCGATCGCGGCGACACCGACGAAGGAAGGCGCGGTGTTCTCGTTCACGTGGCTGTCCTACACCGGGTCGGGCATGTTGATCGCCGCGGTCATCTCCGGCCTGCTGATGGGCTTCACGCCCGGCGGACTCGTCGCAGCTTACGGACGCACGCTCAAGATCTGCGCCTATTCGCTGCTGACGATCTCGGCGATGCTGGCCATCGGCACCCTGACTCGCCTGTCGGGCATCGACGCCACGCTCGGCCTCGCCTTCGCGGCGACCGGCGTGCTCTATCCCTTCTTCGGCACCCTGCTCGGCTGGTTGGGCGTGGCGCTGACGGGATCGGACACGGCGTCGAACATCCTGTTCGGCAACTTGCAGAAGATCACGTCGACGCAGCTCGGCATCTCGCCGATCCTGATGAGCGCCGCGAACTCTTCGGGCGGCGTCATGGGCAAGATGATCGACGCGCAGTCGATCGTCGTCGCCTCGACCGCCACCAATTGGTTCGGACACGAAGGCACGATCCTGCGCTTCGTGTTCTGGCACTCGATCGTGCTGGCCTGCCTGGTCGGCATCCTCGTCATGCTCCAGGCCTACGTCTTCACCGGCATGATCGTGCACTGACCGGCGCAAGGCCTATCGACATCGAAAGCCCCGCATCTCCGGATGCGGGGCTTTTTCATGCGCCGCGCCCGACGCTCTGTCA
>JBQCFB010000404.1:0-2030 GCA_051959715.1 Pseudolabrys sp. | reverse complement strand
GAGGATTGTCATGACACCGGGCGCAAGGCTCGCCGCAGCCATTGAAGTGATCTCCGCCATCGATACGCAGCGGGTGCCGGCGGCCAAGGCGCTGAAGGAATGGGGCACGGCGCATCGTTTCGCCGGCTCCGGCGACCGCGCGGCGATCTCCGGACTGGTGTTCGACGTACTGCGCCGCCGCGCCTCCAGCGCCTGGATTATGGACGACGACACCCCTCGCGCGCGGGTGTTCGGCATGATGAAGCTGGAGCGCGGTGTGAGCGCCGACGCGCTGGCCGCGCTGTGCGACGGCTCGCGCTTCGCCCCCGATACGCTGTCGCCGGCCGAGCGCCACGCGCTGACGGTGCGCACGCTCAACGGCGCGCCAGCTCCGGTCGCGGGCGATTACCCGGAATGGATGGACGACCATCTGGCGGAGGTGTTCGGTGACGACCGCGTGGCGGAAGCCGCCGCCATGGCGCGCCGCGCGCCGCTCGACCTGCGCGTCAACACCTTGAAGGCGAAGCGCGAGAAGGCGGCGGCCTCGCTGGCCCATCTCGGCGCCAAGCCAACAAAATGGTCGCCGTGGGGGCTGCGGATCGCGCTCGGCGCCGACGCCCGCAATCCCGGCGTCCATGCCGAGGAAGATTTCCTCAAAGGCGGCGTCGAGGTGCAGGACGAGGGCTCGCAGCTCGCCGCGCTGTTCTCGGCCGCCAAACCCGGCGAGCAGGTGATCGACCTTTGCGCCGGCGCCGGCGGCAAGACCCTAGCGCTGGCGGCGATGATGCAGGGCAAGGGCCGGCTGATCGCCACCGACGGCGACAAGCGACAGCTCGCGCCGATCCACGAGCGGCTGTCGCGCGCCGGCGTCCACAACGCCGAAATTCGCGCGCCGAAGGGCGACACCGATCCGCTGGCCGATATTCGCGCCTCCGCCGATCTGGTGCTGATCGACGCGCCCTGTACCGGCACGGGCACGTGGCGGCGCAACCCGGACGCCAAGTGGCGCATCCGCCCCGGCGCGCTGGAGGTCCGGCTCAAGGCGCAGGCCGAGGTGCTGGACCGTGCCGCGCCGCTGGTGAAGCCCGGCGGCCGCATCGTCTACGTCACCTGCTCGGTGCTGCCGGCCGAAAACAGCGCGCAGGTCAGTGACTTTCTCGCTCGTCAGCCGGGGTTTTCGGTGATGCCGCCGGAGCAGGTCGCGGGCCCGCTCTGGGACAAGGCCGAGGATTTCCTCGCGGCGACCCTGCAAAGCCCGGAGGGCCTCCTGATGACGCCGCGCCGCACCGGTACCGACGGCTTTTTCGTCTCGGTGCTGCGTAAGGCGGAATAGTTGAATTCGTCATGCCCGGACTTGTTCCGGGCATCCACGTCTGTCTGCTTTGTCTGCGGCTGGAATTAAAGGCGTGGATGGCCGGGACATAGGCGAGCTTAGCGACGCCGTTCTTCGAACGGCTATCCCCGGCCATGACGGTTTCCTGGCTTGCGGGCGCGCCGCCGCTCGCGTATCTCCTGCCCATGACAGCACACAGCCAGACGAGCCCGGCGGCCACGGACATCGCGGCCGCGCACGAAAAAATTCTCATCATCGATTTCGGATCGCAGGTGACGCAACTGATCGCGCGGCGGGTGCGCGAGGAGGGCGTCTACTCCGAAATCGTGCCGTTCCAGAAAGCCGAAGCCGCCTTCCGCGAGATGAAGCCCAAGGGCGTCATTCTGTCGGGCGGCCCCGCATCGGTGCTCGACAACGACGCGCCATCGGCGCCGCTGTCGGTGCTCACTGCCGGCGTGCCGGTGCTCGGCATCTGCTACGGCGAGCAGACCATGGCGCAGCAACTCGGCGGCACCGTCGAAGGCGGGCACCATCGCGAATATGGCCGCGCCGCCATTGAAGTCACCGACGACTGTGCGCTGTTCGAGGGCGTCTGGCAGAAGGGCGGCACATACGACGTCTGGATGAGCCACGGCGACCGCGTCACCAAATTGCCGGACGGTTTCCGCGCGGTGGCGAAGGCGGCCGGCTCGCCGATCTCGGTGATCGCCGACGACAA